>JAKVCF010000077.1 GCA_022447335.1 Planctomycetota bacterium
CGGAGGCGGTTGAAGGCGCCGCGAGGAAGCGCATGATCAGCGCGGTGTAGGGGTCACCTTTTTTGCCAATGCACTCATTGATGCCGGAGTGACTCTTGTCATTCGCGTAAACGGCAGCAGCTGGAACATTAATTGCGCGCAAGCCGGCGACGAATGCCCGACTGAGTTCTGCGACCTCTTTGCGGTCTTTGGTATGAAAGATAAGCATTGGCGGGATGCCCTTCTTCTTGTCAAGAAACTGTTTGGGCGAAGCGTCTTTCCAGTTCTCAGCGTCGAAGCCAAAGGCATTGGTGTAGATCGCGCGTGCGGTTCGGCCCGCGAGGTCTTCACCTAAGTACTTTGCAATGTCATAGCCTGCGGTGTCGAGGCATATTACGCCCTTGAGGATCCGCAGTGTCTTGCCGTGCTTTGCGAGACGCCGGGCATCGGTGGCAACGAGTGCGGCTAGGTGAGCGCCAGAGGAATGGCCCATCAAAAAGATTCGATTCGGATCTCCCCGATGCTTCGCTACGTGGTCGTGCACCCACGTAAGCGCTGCAGCAACGTCTGCGACGTGAACGGGATGCTGCGGAACACCTTCGCCATTAGTTAGGCGGTAGTTGATGCTGATGTAGACGAATCCCTCACCGACGAAGTATGGCGCCTTGTCCTTCCACATTGTGGGGTTCGCTTTGTCACCCAGGCGCCACCCGCCTCCATGCACCATGACTATGACCGGGTGCGGACCTTTTGTGGATGGCGCGTATATATCAAGCGAGTGGAATTTCGCGTCCACACCGTCCCGCTTGGCATAGCGCACATCGCGCGCGACCACCGGATCATTTGGAGGCCGATTTTTTTCAATCACAGGCGGCACTTGAAAAGCCGGTGTGAGCAGGGCAAGTGTACAGAGCATGCTCTGAGCCTAGGTGAAGGGAATCCCTTCGCGCAAGCTGCTGCTCATGGCCGAAACGCTAGTTGCGAGCTTTCGCGCTTTGCAGCACCGGAGAAATGCCAACGCCGTATCGTTCAAAGCCGTGCTTGCGCAGTTCGGACTCGAGCAGAATATTGCGTCCGTCGAGCACTAGTTTGCGTTTCATGATGTCGCCGAGGCGACCAAAGTCTGGGTTGCGGTATTCGTTCCACTCAGTGCAGACGATGACGACGTCAGCTCCCTCTGCAACTTCATACATGTCCTCGAGATAAGCGTCAATGTTGTCGCCGATCTCAGATTTTCCGGTGCCCAAGGCTTCCGGATCGCAGGCCTTGATTGTGGCGCCGCGGGATTTTAGCTCACGGGCAATCGTAATCGAAGGCGCTTCGCGCATGTCGTCGGTGCGCGGCTTGAAGGCCAAGCCCCAGATGCCAACCGTGATATCACTCAAATCCTTGCCGAACAGTTCATCCATCCGCTCGACCATTAGCATTTTCTGGTTGGCATTGACGCGTTCCACTGCCTCAAGAATTTGGAACTCATAGCCGTACTCCTTTGCGGTATGCATGATTGCCTTCACATCTTTTGGAAAGCAGGATCCGCCATATCCGATGCCGGAGTAGAGGAAGGGTTTTCCGATGCGCACATCGGACCCTATGCCGCGACGAACATTCGATACGTCGGCGCCAACTTTGTCACAAATGCGGGCGACCTCATTCATGAACGAGATGCGCGTGGCCAACATGGCGTTGGCCGCGTACTTTGTCATCTCAGCTGATACCGGATCCATGTTCAAGATTGGTGCCCCATTGCGCACAAAGGGCGCGTACAGTTCGCCCATCAGTTGGAAGTCTTCTTCCATCTCCGCGCCGATGACGACGCGATCTGGTTTCATGAAGTCATCAATCGCAGCGCCTTCCTTCAAGAACTCTGGATTTGAGCAGACTGATATAGCGTGCTCCGAGTTTTCGTTTGCAAGCGACTTAACGCGCGCCGCGGTGCCGACGGGAACGGTTGACTTATCGACGATAAGTTTGGGTCCGTTGGCGGCGCGCCCAATCTCAGCGGCCACTGCGTAGACCGCCGAAAGGTCGGCGGATCCGTCGGCGCCCGGAGGCGTCCCTACGGCAATGAAAACCACGCGTGCGTCGGTAACAGCATCAGTCAGAGAGGTCGTGAACTGCAGGCGACCATGGCTGTAGTTGGACTTTACGAGTTCAGAAAGGCCTGGTTCATAGATCGGGATGATCCCCTTCTTGAGGCGGGTGATCTTGTCTTCGTCGATGTCGACGCATGTGACTTGATTGCCCATTTCGGCGAAGCAAGTGCCCGCGACGAGGCCGACGTAACCGGTTCCAATGACTGCGATGCGCATCTTTGAGGGGTGAACTGCGAGAAGAAGAAGTCGGGATTCTAGTTGCTCAGTGGGAGGGGGGATGCCCTTCGATTCGCTATGGGGAGAGCTTCACTTGTCGTCATCGAGCGAGTCGACGTAGCCAGTTCCTTCTAAGCCACTTCTAACGTTGTCCGGAAGCTCTTCCATTTGTGGGGCGCGAAAGGTCTGCTGAGCTGCCTGCTGCATTGCAGCCTGCGACCGTAAGACGAGCTCATTGCCCGCAAGTTCTGCTATCGGCAAGGTTTCGTGCGGATCTTGAGCCAGGTTGTAGGCGCGAAATCTGGCTGGGATGCCATTTGGAGCATTGCGGGTCGGACGAAATCCAAGTTCCCAGATTCCCTTAAATTTTCCATGCCGCCAGGCCTGAGTTTCCGTGGGAACGCCTGGGTGGAGCAGGTCCATGAGCACCTCGTGACCGTCCTCATTTTTGCCCTCCCAGAGGGGTCGGGCGCTACGGCCGGCTACTCCTTTCCAGGCCGGCAAGCCGGCTAGATCCAGCACTGTCGGCCCTACATCGTATAGAGCCACTGTTCCGTCCACGCGCACGCCGATCGGCACGCCTGGGCCTTTCACGATGAAAGGAATGTGCACTACCTCCTCGAACAGCGAGCGGTGATGGAAGAGGTGGATTTCTCCTTCATGTTCTTCGCCGAAGTGATCACCGTGGTCGCTGATTACTGCGATCACCGTGTCTTCTGCTAGGCCGAGCTCTTCGAGCTTGGCGTAGACCTCAGCGATGGCGTCATCCACGCTGCGAATCTCCGCATCGTAGAGCGCTTTGATGCGCGCAAGTTGCTCGCTGGTGTAGTCATAGCCTTCTTCTTTGCCGTGTGCTGGAGTGAAGTTTTCGCCGAGGACTCGATCTTCTTCACCGAAGTCCGGGAGGAAGCGCTTCGCTAGTTCGTCTTCGGTGACGTAGTTGTAGTGCACATCCCAGTAGTGCAGGAAGAGGAAGAAAGGTTGCTCGCTATCCGACGCGTGCTCATCTAGCCAGGCCAACGCGATTTCGTTGACGCGTGGCGAGTTCCCATAGGTCGAGTCAGCCAGCCCATGTACCGCCATCATCTGCCCTTGCTTAGGGTCGGTAATGATGTCGCTGTTCTTGCCTTCGCGCAGATACTCCTCGGCGGCGACGTAGCGATCGAACTCTGCTCCATTTCCTTGATAGCCATAGGCTGGGTGCAGAAAAGGGGCCGACCAGATGCCATAAGTAGCGTAGCCAGCTTGTTTGAATTGACCTGCAAGGCGGACTTTGCCCTGCGAGCGGTCGAGCATTTGGCGACCGAGGCGCACGCCGTGGGCGCGTGGCGGTTCGGCACTGAATAGCGAGAGATGGCTCGGCAGCGTCCAGGATGACGAAGCACTTGCGTGCTCGAAGACCATGCCCTCCTCAGCGATGCGTTGCAGGAAGGGGGTGGTGATCTCGTTAGGTGCGAACTCAGGCCGATAGTCGTAGGGTGTGCAGTGGTCTGCGCGCAGCGAATCGATTGAGATCAGCAGAACGTTCGGCCCACCAGTAGCTACGGAAGATTCGGAATCAGGCGATTCCGAGCCATTGCAAGCACTGAATAGGAGGGCGGAGCAGAGGGTGAAACCCTTCGATTTCATGGCAGAAGTCTAACCGCTTTGGGGTATTTCCTTAGAACGCGCCGGCCCCTTGTCCGTTTCCGATTTTTCGCCGAGACGCCAGCCGATGAGCAGGCAGAACGGGCCGACTAGATGCAGTAGCAGGCGTTCGGGAATGCCCTTCTCGCGCAGCAGTGGCAGGTACCAGGGTGTCACTAACAAAATCAAGAAGTAGAGCAGGACGCCACCGAGCGCCAGCATGGTTAGCCAGCGGCGGTCGACGTCACGTAGTTCACGCGGGCGCCAGGGCAACGCGACTAGCAGCAGTAGCCACATCAGGCCCCAACTGCGCCAGTCAGTGAACTCGCTGGTGAAATAGCTCGGGAGCGCATCCATACGCGCGGGCGGGTTGGCCAGCATATTGTCGGCTTGGCCGACTAGCGCTTTCGGCGAACGTTCGACTAGCTCTGCACCGCCACCTAGGAAGTGGAGTATGTTTCCAAGCGTGAAATGATCGGCGTAGTTCTCGTCGATTGCTGGCAGCCGACTGCGCAGGCGTAACCATGGCAGGATGGCTGCAATTCCCAGCGCGATGGCTGCGAGGGTACCTTTGCCTTCGCGTGCCTGCCTGCCGATCGGCAGCGCTGCCCCGGCTAGCAGCCAAGCCAGTAGCGCGCAGCCGAATAGGGCAAGGCCTTCATTTTTCATCATGGCTGCACCCGCTAGGCAAAGAGCGCCGAGTAGCTGCAGGCGCCCCTGTCCGTTGCGCCGCCCGTGCAGCACCAGCGCGCAGGCACCAGCGAAGAGTGCGGCTACCGGTAGATCGGCACCTGCGCCGATAGTCATTTCATTGCCTAGCCCAGCTTCGTGAAAATCGCGAAGCCCGTTTTCTAGGAAGTTGCGTTCGTACACGATTGGAGTTGCAGCGGCGACTAAGGCGCCCGAGCGCGCAGCGCGTTTGCCAATCGGTCGCAGACCGAAGAAGACTGCTGCCGGCAGGCAGAGTGCCCAAAAGGCCAGCGGTAGCTGAATCCAGCGTTCGTGCCAGCCGCGACCAAGTACTGCAACGAGTGCCTCGAGGATCGGTATGCCGAGTGGATAGTTCGGGTGGGTGACGATGCGCCCGAACTCGAGTGGCCGATCGTTTTCATCGACTAGGGCCACCATGGCTTCGTCGAACGGTGAACCGAGTTCCGCCAGAATTTTTCCTTTGTAGGCGAAGTGCAGCATCGGGTCGAACTCATTGAGTGGCAGGGCCATCGTCGCGAGGACCGACCCAAGTCCGAGGCTCAACACTAAGCTGCCAAGCAGCGGGGGGAAACCCGGTTTGCGTGTTAGCTCCAACTCGGAAGTCAGCTCCGCACGGGCGGAGCGTCGGAGAATGTGCAAGATGGCGAACAGTCCAAGCGCTAGCATCGCGCCGGCCACGGCTACGAAGGGCAGGCCGAAGGCAAGGACGGCTGTTCCGGTGACGACCACAGCAGCTGTGCCGACGAGGTAAGCTAACCCAAAGCTCTCCCAGCGACTTCGGACGCACTGTCTCGTTGGTGGTAGAAGGGATTCGCCGATTGCCAGCAGCGATGCGACTACGAATAGACCCGCAAAGAAGGCGAGCATAGTTAAGGGCCGGCTAGCGCCTCCTTCGCCGTCATCGTCTCCCAGTCCTGGAGTCGGAAATCTGTATTCATCGTGAAGAAGGTGACCCACTGCACGTCGTTGCTCGCGACGGCCGCGCGCTCGGCATCATTGAGTGTGCGCACTGGGCCAACCTGAGTGACTTGCGAGAAGTCGCGCGGCGAGGGTTCCCAGCGACGTTGGCCGCGTCCCGAGAAACCGCCGCGTTCTCGTTGGTCAAGTACCCACTGGCGGAACTGTACGCTGGTGCCTGAGGCGCCAAAGGAGTTCTCGAGGTATAGCCGTCGTGGGAAGACGAGGTTGTTTAGGTGGAGGAACCAGCGTGCGCGGCCTGACAGGGTCGAGGGTCGCTCGTTGATGATTAGTAGTACGCCATCGCCGGCAGGGATTTTCTCGCGTAGGTGTGCAGCGTAAGCTAGCAGCTCTGGATCTAGCCAGGGTGGGCCGAGCGGCGCACCAAAGGGAAGCAGCTGCAGTCCGGCTACGTCGATGGCTATGCCGTCGGCGCGCGCCGTCAGGTCGAAGATCAGCTGACCTTGCATACGACTACGGAAGTCGAGGTAGTCGGGGGACTCAAAGCGGTCGCCTTCGCCGACTAGCAACACCGAGTTTGCGCCGCTGACGGCTTCTTCTACGTTGTCCATAAGCACAATCCCTTCGGAGAGCACCACATTGGCCTCGGGGTGATCCGAAACCACGCGCACCTGGACCCCGGCTTCGCTTAACATGCGCAAGATCACAACTGCCTGACTATCTTTAGTAGGCGTGCGATCTCCTAGCCCAAGGGCTGCGATCACGCGGCCGCGCGGTTCGCGCCAGGCCTGCAGCATAAAGGGCACGATGTTTTCGGGATCGTTTTCGATCCGTGTGTAGAGTTCGCGGTCGGCGGCGAATCCCACGCTCGCTGCCCGCAGGATGATGGTCACGAGACACAACAGAGGCAGCACTGCGGCCAAGCCATGCATACTCAGCATTGCGCGCCTCCAGCCGGTCGTTGTTCCGTCGGACATGCGACTAGGGTAGCCTTGGCTGCGCATGGACTCCACGGCTCCCTTGTCGCCCCGCTTTTTGCTTGTGGCACTCCTGATCGGAGCGCTGCCGGCGGTGGGGGCAGCCTTGGTTGCGCCTGATCTTTTGCAAACCTGGGATCTACCGATTACGGCTGGGGTACTGATCGGTGCTGTGCTGCTGGCGCGTCGCCGTAACGCCAACACGGTGCCCGAGTTTCCGGCTGCCCTAGGTCTGGCGCTGTTGACAGCGGTGATGGTTCCCACTGCTTTGCACCTGACCTCACCCGGGCCTGCGACCAATGATGAGCGCGCCTACCTCTATCAGGCGCAGCTCTTTGCTGAAGGGCGGCTGAATGAGCCTCTGCAGGGGAATGAGCAGGTTGATTTCGCATTGCGTCGTCGGCAGGTCCACGAGGACCGTGATCAGGGCACGCGCTATGCAAAGTATTCGCCGGGAGTGGCGGGTTGGTTGACGCCAGGCGTGTGGCTGGGTTGGCCGGCGCTTATGGTTGTCATGGCTTCGGTAGTCAATGTCTTGCTGACTCGTAGCCTTGCCAGGAGTTATGGCCTTGCGCAGCACAATGTGATTGCGCTGCTATTGGCCATATCGCCCTTCTTCCTACTGGTGCAGAGCAGCTTTCAGTCCGAAGTGGTGACTTTTCCTGCTGCCTTGCTGGCTTGGTGGGCTCTGTTGCGAGTGCGCGATCAGGAGTTCCGCTTTGCGTTATTGGTGGGATGCGCTTGTGGTTTGATCTTCCTGGCGAGGCCATTGACTGGAGTGGTTTCCGCCCTCGCCTGTGGTTGGGGCATGCTAAGCATGAACTGCTCGATGGCGCGTGTGCGCAGTCTAGGCTTAGCTATTGTGGGCGGACTGCCTTTGCTTGGCTTCAGCTTGCTCTACCATGCAGCCCAGACGGGCGATGCCCTGCTCACGCCATATCACGCCTATGCGATGGCTTTTGGGCCGTGGGAGGATGCCTCGCTTTCGGTCGCCGATCGGGTGCCGATTGATGTTTACGGCAACGGCGATCTGCTTGCTGGATTGGGGCGCCAAGCGGCACGTTGGTCGGTGGGGCTGGGCATGCTGGGGGCAGCGGCGTTGGGCTTTGTTGGCCTTTTTGGCCTGCGTCGACGCGATGGTGGTGCGGCGTTCCTTTTTGCAGTCGGGCTACCGCTTGCTTACTCCTTGCATTGGTATCCCGGGCATTGGGCTTACCTTGGCCCTCTCTATGGGTTCGAAAGCCTCGGCTTGATGCTGATTGGCCTAGGGTCCGCGCTTGGCCGCGCGCCGAGTGCATGGGGTAAGAACCTCATGTTGGCCTTGGTGGCTTGGGGTGCGATAGTGATAGTGCCGCGCTACAAAGTGATTCAGGAACAGATGGAGGTGCGCTCTGCGCCCGAACGCGTGGCTGTGACGATGGACGAAGGCACGGTGCTGTTGCTGCCTTGGGTGGCGCTGCCGGCGATGCACGAGTTCGGCATGAAACACTGGACTCCTTCACGTAGTCCGTCTGCTGAGCGTGTAGCCATTGTGCGTGAGCTATCAAATCCGGATTACACGCGTCGTGCGTTGGCGGCGCTCGGATTGCAAGGGCGTGCGGTTTATCGGCTTTCTCCGCGCACTGATGCGCAGGAAGGAGAGGCCGACTACGAAGCTCTACCTGCGAATGATCTTGAGTAGGTTGTGTTACCAGTCGACCGTATTTGCGCCAGCGAAGAGTTCGATTGCGTGCGTAGTATCGCCGCTCGTAACCCGGTAGTTGCCTGGCGGTAAGACTTTCCAACTTAAGGATTCACTTGGCGGCACGCGGCGCAGAGGAAGGATGCCGGGTACGTCGGTGCGTTCGATACGCACTGCAGTTTCAGGAGGCAGATTACTGAGAGTTAGCGAGGCGATTGCCAGCTGCCAGTTGCTTTCTCCTTCAGGGCGTGGGTTGAGTTCTATCGCGTCAAGTTCCCATGCTTTGGCGCGCGGCAAGCCAAGTGGATAGGCGAGCAGTTGCACAGAGAGTTCGGGCAGGCCTTCGATTCGGACCCAACCTTCTTCGTCACTGAAAGCGACCCACGGAGCTAGGAAGCGTGAAGGTTCGGCGCCAGGTTCAATCGTTGGGCGGACTGAGTCGAACTCTTCGAGCGAGCGTCGTGCAATCACCTGTACGCCGGGTACCGGGGAGCCATCGCGTGAGAGTAATTGCAGGTCATGACGCACCAGCCGTTCAGGATTCAATTTAGGAATCTCAGGTTGGATACGGGATTCAAACTGGATTTCAGTCACTTCGTCGGCGGCGATCGGGCCGAGCGCGACCAGTTCGTGGCCAGGGATGTAGGCCTGCAGTCGCACTGGACCGCCCAAGCTGCGGTGAAGTCGTACTTGGCCTTCAGCGTCGGCGTAGTCGATCGAGATTTCTGGCTCAAGCAGGACGACAACTGCGCCCTCCGCGGCTTCGCCGTCGGCGCGTATGAGCTGAAAGACCGTCTCGTCCGGCAGTGGCACGGGTGTAATGCCGACTAATTCTTCAAATTCATTCGCCGCGACAGTGAACTTTGGTCGGAACATGTAATGGCCGAGTGTGAGCGCGGCCAGCACAGAAGCCGGCAGAGCCACCCAAGCAGCGAGGCGCTTCCAGAACATCGCCAGAGCCTAGCAGAGCAAGCAGGGCATTTTCCTGGCGAGACACTTATCGTTTAGAGGCCTTGACCGGTAGGCGATCTCTGCGCTCTTCGATCACCCCGGGGGCGAGTACAAAGGGCTCGGTGCGCAGCCGGCTTTCGCCACTGCGAAGATCGAGCTGCCACTCGCCGGCCGGTAACGGGGGGAAGGCGTAGGTTCCGTTGCGATTGATGCTGACGCGGAAGCGGCGCACACCTGCTTGCGCGTTCGTCGGAATCAAGGTGGCGAATCCAGTGCGTAGTTTGATCTCGCGCTGACTTCTCACGCCGACGATCGAGCCAGTCAGGCGAGCGGTCTGAAGGGAGAAATCGTGGCGCAGTCGTTCTCCGTTCTCTGGCTCAAGTTCGGCGCGCGCCAGTCCCACCGGCCCATCGCTTGTGGTAATTCCGCCGATACCACCGATCTTGGCGGCGCGGGGCGGAGCTAGCACGACCCAGTAGCGCGACTCATCCAGACCGGCGAAGCGATAGTGACCCTCGTGATCGGTATGAGTCGAGCGCATGTTATCGACTACGAATTGACGCTCGCGTTCGGCTTCCGATTTTTCATAACCGCTTGGTACGAGGAAGACGCGGTAGTCCGGAGCTGCCGTGCCGTCGAGCATGACTATGCCCGAAATTTCGGCGAGTTTGGTGACCTCAAGAGGGAAGTCGAGTTCGGTCCACTGGCCCTCCAGCACATGCGTTTCTTGTTGCTCACTCAAACGGGGCCCTTGGCGCCTGCCGATTCCGCTCACCTTGCTACCGGCATCAGAATAGAGATCGACTTCATAAGCTCCTGGTGGAAGATCAGGAATCTCAAACATGCCATTTGGGCCGACCAGCGTCGGATAACTGCGCCCTTCTTCCGAGTGGGCAATGATCTGTAAGCGGGAAAATGCATTGCGATCTCCGCGCACGACTCCGCGAATTCCACAGCGGTGCAGCAGCTGCAGATCTTCCTGCCAGTGTGTTTCGACTAAGCCGAAGTTTGTGCCGCGTGCGGGGGAGTGGCCGGGCAACATGGCTTCCAGGTGATAGTCGCCAGGGGCGATACCTTGAAAGACAAAGGTTCCACGCGGTGAAGTGGTCACGGCGGCAACGATATCGCCGCTCGCCGCAGCAAGCCCTGCGTTCAAGCCACCACTGCGTTCCGAGCTACCGTCGCGGCGCAGGTGTACGCGCGCGTCCGCTGCAGGCTGACTGTTTGCGGTCATAACGGTGCCGGTGACTTGTAGCCCTTCTTCTAGCCGCAGTACGATTTCTTTGGTTAGGGCGACAGGCGCCTCTTTGTCGCGTTGAGCGAATTGCAATGAGTGCGAACTTGCAGGCTGGTGCTGTTCGGTCCATGCCAACACGCGGAAGCGGCTGTCTTGCGATCGGCCAGGATCTACTTCGAGCGAGAAACTTCCGTCCGCTTCGGTTTTAGTTTCGATCAGCGGGTCCAGCTGCCACGGTGCGACGCGTGCCATGCGATGTTGTGATTGTTCAAAGAGAGCTACTTGCGCGTGGGCAAGCGGATTTCCTTGGGTGTCGATTACGCGTCCGTGCAAGGCGTTCACGCGCGCGAGGGTGATCTCCAGTTGCTCATCGCGCATCTTGTTGCTTATCCGTTGGCGCACCACAGCCCATCCCAATCCGCTTGCTTTGACCGTGATTTCATTGGCTCCCTCAGGTAGATCTACCTGGAAGGATCCGCTGGCATCGGTGTATAGAAAGCTTTGGCCAATCGGAGACCATTGGGCTTCAATCTGAATCATGGGCAGGCGGGCGCCGTCCGGGCCCATCACGATGCCGCGCAAGGGCCGCGACGGGGTGAGCACGATCTCGAGCATCTCCTGCCGTTCGGCTTCGTCGAGCTCGGCGGTGGCGGAGTAATCGCGCACAAAGCCGGGCGAATGAGCTGAAACCCGCAGTGAGCCGGGAGGTAAGTCAGTCAGA
>JAKVCF010000078.1 GCA_022447335.1 Planctomycetota bacterium
CGCACCCCAGCGGCCACGACGGCATCGTCCTCAGGTTGAATCAATCGGATTGCCACAACCTCAATCTAACGCGGCGGAGATGGCTTTCGGAACCCCGGTCGAAGCGGCTTCCCGCACCACCGTCAGGCGTGGATGTACGACATCGGGAGCCGCAGGATCAATAACGAAGAGCCGCGCGTCCGGACGGGAAAACTCGACTAGCGAGGCCGCCGGATAGACCGCCAACGAGGTGCCAACCACGAAAACACAGTCTGCCTGAGCGACTTTGGGCACTGCCTTCTCCAGTGCGGGTACCGACTCACCAAACCAAACCACGTGCGGGCGCAACTGCCCACCTTCCGGGCAATTGTCTCCAAGCTGAAGATCACCCTCGCCCAAGTCAAAAAGCAAGTCGTCCCGATACACGCTACGCGCCTTGAGAACTTCACCGTGAAGATGTAGCACTCGCGTTGAGCCAGCTCGCTCGTGCAGATCGTCGATATTTTGTGTCACAATCTCGACCTGGGCCCGCGACTCTAAATCAGCGAGGGCGCGGTGCGCAGCATTCGGCTCGGCCTTACGCACCTGAGCACGCCGCTCATTGTAAAAACGCAACACCAATTCCGGATCTTTCTGCCAGGCCTCTGGAGTTGCCACATCTTCGATACGATGACGCTCCCAGAGACCGTCCCCATCGCGGAAAGTGCGTAAACCGCTCTCGGCTGAAACCCCCGCGCCTGTAAGTACTGTAATTCGCAGGTTCAATCGCTCAGGACTTCAAACTTTGAGTTTCGACTCTTTGACATAGACCTCGCCACCCTTCTCGGAAAACTCAGTCGACTTTTCAGCCATGCCTTTCTGAGCAACCTCATCGGCGGTGTATCCGTGCTCCGCCGCATAGGCCCGCACATCCTCGGTGATCTTCATCGAGCAGAACTTTGGCCCACACATTGAGCAGAAGTGCGCCACTTTTGCCGAGTCAGCTGGAAGCGTCTCGTCGTGATAGGCACGCGCGGTCACAGGATCGAGCGCTAGATTGAACTGATCTTCCCAACGAAATTCAAAGCGCGCGCGCGACAGAGCATCGTCCCAATCGCGTGCGCCAGGATGCTGCTTTGCGAGATCGGCCGCGTGGGCGGCGATCTTGTAGGTAATCACCCCTTGTTTGACATCATCGCGGTTCGGTAATCCGAGATGCTCCTTCGGCGTGACGTAGCACAGCATGGCAGTCCCATACCAGCCGATCTGTGCCGCGCCGATACCCGAAGTGATGTGGTCATAACCTGGCGCAATATCTGTGACAAGCGGGCCCAGCGTATAGAAAGGAGCCTCATAGCAATGCTGCAATTGAAGATCCATATTCTCCTTGATCATGTGCATCGGCACATGACCTGGCCCTTCGATCATGGTCTGTACATCGTGATCCCAGGCTATCTTGGTCAGCTCACCGAGAGCGCGCAGCTCACCGATCTGGGCTTCGTCATTGGCATCTGCTGTCGATCCCGGGCGCAGTCCGTCGCCTAAGCTGAAAGTGATGTCGTACTTCTTCATCACCTCACATATGCGCTCGAACTGGGTATAGAGGAAGTTCTCCTCATGATGCGACAGACACCACTTCGCCATGATCGAACCGCCACGCGAAACAATGCCAGTCACACGCTCGGCAGTCAGCGGCACAAAACGCAGAAGCACGCCTGCGTGAATGGTGAAGTAATCGACACCTTGCTCGGCCTGCTCATAGAGCGTGTCCAGAAAAAGCTCGATGTCAAGCTTTTCGGGTACCCCATCGACCTTCTCAAGCGCCTGGTAGATCGGCACGGTACCAATCGGCACCGGCGCGTTGCGCATAATCCACTCGCGCGTCTCGTGGATATTTTCTCCAGTAGACAGGTCCATGACCGTGTCTGCACCCCAACGAATCGACCACTGAAGCTTCTCGACCTCCTCTTCAATCGAAGAGTGAGTCGCTGAGTTACCAATGTTAGCGTTGATCTTGACCTTAAAGTTTCTGCCAATGACCACCGGCTCGAGCTCAAGGTGCTTACGATTTGCGGGGATAACCGCCCGGCCAGCCGCTACTTCGCTACGCACAAACTCTGGGTTGCAGCCCTCGCGCGCTGCAACATAAACCATCTCCTCGGTGATCACTCCCTTTCGAGCGTAATGCATCTGCGAGAAGTTTCCGTCGCCACGCTCTTCGCGACGACGCACCCAATCGGCGCGTAACGTCGAAATACCCTCGCGCGGATCGACGCCCTGTGGACCAGTAGTGTCGTAGACATCGAGATGCTCGCCATTGGTGAGGTGGATGCGGCGCTGAGGCACCTGCAGGATCGATCCCGTCGACTCGTGTACTACCGACTGGGTGATCTTTTCACTCTTCGGAAAGCACTCTTCGAAGCTCGGGATGCGGCGAACATCGCCGATCGAATGCTGGTTCTTATTTCGGGACAATTCCATACTCTTTCCTCCGCCGGTATAACCCGGATCAGGTACGAGGGGTGTGATCTCAGGCCCACGAGTTACGGGCCCCCCCCAGGGCAGGTGCAGGCTTTCCTAGGGCATACCCAGGAGAGTCCCAGCAGTCTAACGTCAACCCGAGTTCAGCCCACTGATCTCGCGCACGAAACCACTGGAGATGCTACTAAGCTCGCATACCCTAGAATGAAAGCATGCTTAGCCGTCTAGGATCGATCACGTTGCTTTTGGCTGCCTGTGGCCAAGGAACCGATCCCACGGGGATACAGGTGACGGGTTCCGCCAGGTCACCGCAAACCTCAATACCACCTGCAACTCCTGAACGACCTGCTGGCGCCTTCCGCCTAACGATCACAGCCGATCTGAGCGAGGAAGCAAATGCTCCCGCTGGCTATCGCATCCTTCGCCTGCCACCGCGGCTCGAAGATTTACCAACTGGCGTGCAAGTTAATCGCCGAGAAGTGCAGAAAGGGGCTTGGCGCTCTTATCCGAAGAACGGTCAGCCGCTAATCGTAGACCTATTTCCCACTGATGACGTACTGGACGACCGTTGGATGGTAGTTGCCTATGCCGAGAACGATGTACACGGTTTCCGCTACGCCGACAACGACTTTAGGCGCGTCGAAGTCGGCACTTCAAAAATCTTCGCACTCCAAGCAGAGGGTGGAGAGCTTGCACTATCGATCGAAGTTCGCCCTGCTATTTCACTAATCCCGCGCTTTCGCGATGAGGAAGCAATTGAAGGACCTTTCGGCTTCGAATTCAGCTACGGGCCGATAGCTTCCGCACCACGTCGTATTCGCGGCACCTGGAGCGGCGATGGCAATCTTCCCTTTTTAATTTCACGCTATGCGATTGGTCGCCACGGTTATGTTTCCCTTTTTCAACACGCATGGCCCAGTGAGACAGAGTTAGGACCTGTCGGGTTTGTGCTGACAGGCAGCCCTACTGAAATTAATCTGCCACAACCAGAATCCAGCGGACCCTTGCACTTACAGGTTTACTCCCCCACAGGAGAGACTTGCACAGAAGCTATCGTGCTCGGCGGATTCATCGGAAAGAACGGTGAATGGGAGATGACTGAAGCCGGCCGCACCAACGCACAGGCCAGGCTTACCATTCCAAATGCACAAGCAGGCCGCTATCACCTAAGCGCCCGCCTCTCCGAAAGCGATAAAGTTCTGCTTGGGTGGATCGCAACGGACGGAAGCGAATACGAAGGTCGCATCGCTACACCGCCAAGCCTTGAGACCGGTAAGTTAGATCTACTCGATCTACCGGAATCCAAAGGCTGGGAAGTCGAAGTTTGGTCCTTCTGGGGCGCACTTATGGTGGGCCACAGCAAGGGCAGACCGGGTGAAGACCTCACACTGCCACACGCCGGAGAAATGCGGCATCAGGCGCTCGCCCGACGCTGGGACAAGGAACGCGGTATCACCGAAGCACATCTCTACCTGGAATGCGAATGGCATGAAGGCGCTTGGCACTTCCACGCCGCACCAACCTTGCTATCAATTGAAAACTTCACTGATGAACTCGGGCTCGTTCTGCGCCTCAATCGCACTGAAGACCGCGAACCGGAACAATTCTTCCCACCAAAAGCCTGGCAGGTTGAGCCGGGCGGAGCCGAGACAACCGATTACTTCCCCATCCCCTTCCGCGGTGGCCTAGAACTGCAGGGCCTGCCCGAGGGCCAATACGAAGCTGGAATCTGGGGGCTCGAGCCTACGACAGAACGCATGGCTGAACTCGCAACTTTTTGGCCCGTCTCAGAAGAGGTGATCAGCGAAGACGAGTAAATCGCAGCCTGCGCCTGCTTCCAGCATTCTGCTGCGATCAAAATATCTGAAGTCAGCTGAACCGAGCTATGCAAATCTTCATGGATTCATCAGCCTTCGAACCTAAAATCCGAACTCCTCCCAACGCGCGTCGACTTGGGATTCCATCTCGCTGCTCATGGCAATGACTTCAGGCCAATCCCTATTGAATCCCTCTTCGGACCACTTACGCGTAGCATCAATACCCACCTTGCTGCCATAGCAAGAAGCCCGACTTGCATGGTCGAGCACTTCAATCGGCCCCATCGTGAACTCTAAATCGCGCTGAGGGTCGATGTTGTTAAGTACCCGCCATGAAACATCAGAGTCATCGTGGATATCACAGTCGTCATCGACAACCACTATCACCTTGGTAAACATTGCCTGGCCCAGCCCCCATATAGCGTTCATAATCTTGCGCGCGTGTCCTGGATAAGCCTTCTTAATCTTCAGGTACATCAAGTTGTGGGCCACACCTTCGAAGGGCATGCGGTAATCCACCACCTCAGGAAACTGCTTCTGCAACACCGGAAGCAGTAGGCGCTCGATACCTTCGGTCATCCAACAATCTTCCTGTGGAGGCCGCCCCACCAGCGTGGTGTGGTAGATCGGGTCCTTGCGCATGGTCACGCAATGCACTCGGAAAACCGGATAGTCATCTGCAAGACTATAGAAACCGGTGTGATCGCCAAACGGGCCCTCGCGGCGCAGCTCGCCCGGATCGACATAACCCTCCAGCACAATCTCAGCGGTTGCGGGAACTTCCAGCGGCACGGTCTTACACGACACCAGCGGGACCGGCTTCTGGCGCAGGAAACCAGCGATCAGCAACTCGTCAATGTCCGGCGGCGCCGGAACCACGCTGGCAAAACAGGTCGCCGGATCCGCCCCGATAACTACCGCTACCGGGATCTTCTGACCGCGCGCTGCGGCCTTGCCCAGATGCCGCTTGGCATCTTTGTGCATATGCGTGTGGAAACCTGTCTCGTTCGTGGAAAATATTTGGAGGCGATAAGTCCCAAGATTGCGCTTGCCACTCTCAGGATCCTGGGTCACGCACAGTGGAAACGTGATAAATGGCCCGCCGTCATCTGGCCAAGTAGTGAGCACCGGGATCCTGGATAGATCAACTTGATCCCCTTCCCAAACCACTTCCTGACAAGGCGCGCTCGACACTTTTTTAGGGAAGACCTTCCCGATCTGCGCAAGCTTCGGAATCATCTTTAACTTGCCGAGTAGCCCTTCAGGTGGAGCCTGGTCCAACAGGGCCTCCAATCGCGCGGCGTGCTCTTCGATCGACTCAACCCCAAGCGATAAGCCCATTCGGCGACGTGAGCCGAAGGCATTAACGAAAACCGGCATTTCGCTGCCGACCACATTCTCGAAGAGCAGAGCCTTGTTCTCAGCCCCCCTTTCCTTAGAAACTCGGTCGACGATCGCAGAGATCTCAAGCTTCGGGTCCACCGGGGCAGTCACACGGTGCAGCTCCCCAGCTGACCCGAGGACTTCGATCCACTCACGCAGGCTATTAATGGCCATGAAGCCCCTTTTTAGGCCTCCCGCGCGGCGCAGACAAGTGAAGTCAGCGCGCTTCTGCTGAACTTAGCCTTCGGCGGCCCCTCGGCCCATGATGTTTTGGAGCAAATCGCTCACTCACAGCCTTCCTCAGCGGAGCCTGAACCGTGCCCGTCGCCTTGCGCAAAAGGGTTCGGCGGATCGATCACTTCGCGGTGCGGGCGCGCAATGTAGTAGCCCTGGATCAAGTCGACTCCGATCTCCATGAGTGCATCCAGTTCTTCGCGCGTCTCCACGCCTTCCGCAACGACATGCATTCCGCGTACCGCACAAAAATCGTGCATGACCCGCACAAGGTCGCGCTGGCGCTCGCCCTGATCCAAGTCGCGCACCAGTCTCATATCCAGCTTGACAACCTCGGGAGCAAGTTGCGCAAAAGCAGCCAGACCATTATGACCCGCACCGAGGTCATCCATGGCAATTTGAAAACCCAGTTCACGCAGCTGCTGCACCTTATCCTGCGCATTAGCAATCACCTCGAGCGACTCGCGCTCGGTAATCTCGAGCACGAAGCGATGCGCCTGCTGCGAGAAAGCACTATCCGCATCGAATAAATCGGCGTCGTCCAAATCCGCGAAGTGAAGATTAACGAATAGATACGCGTGCTCGGGCACCTCCGCAAGCTTCTCGAGAGCAGCCGCACGAATCGCACGGCCAATCTCAGAGGTGCGGCCCAATTCTTCGCCAGCCTGAATCAAGGCGGGCGGTTGGCGAAGCGTTTCCTCGGCACAGCGCAGCAGACACTCATAGCCGATCGCAGTACCTTGCTCTAGCGAGTAAATCGGCTGGAAGTGCAGGTATATCGAGTCCAATGCCGACTCAAATCGGGTCAGTTGGCCGGCACGGTCCGATGCTGTTCCCTGCGTTCCACTGGTCATACGGAACAAATCGCGCTTGGCATTGGCCATGCGACGGAAGTCGACGGCCTGCTCCGCGAGCTCGCGCAACTGACCCGGGTCTATTGGCTTCTCGAGGTAGCGCAGTGCGCCATATTCCACAGCCTGAACTGCCCCATCCAGCTCAGGTTCTCCCGTGACGAGAATGACCGGAATATCAAGGTCACGCGCACGAATCTCACGCAGAAGGCTGACGCCGTCCAAACCGGGCATCGTGATATCGCTCACGATCAAATCAGGAAGATGCTCCGTCAGAATACCAAGTGCATATTGTCCATCTTCCGCTTCGAAGATCTCGAATTCCTTCCCCAGCGCGGCGCGGAAAGCGGCCCGAACCTCGGCATCATCCTCGACTAGCAGGATCGTCGGACGCGCAAGATCCGGACTCGAGGAATTCAGCGAATCGAACGGGACCTGTGAGTCGACCATCGGGCGTGGGGTACGAAGTCGGGGGTCAGCAAAGAATCATCAAAAAAGCAGTGGTTCACCATCCTAGGGAAATCTCTTTCGTCTTCGGCCAACACACCCCTATTACTGAAGTGTTTTCACTAGATTTCTGTTCGCTCGTAGTCGCAGACAGCCCTGTAAGGAGAAGATCCATAAAATTTAAGGCCAGCGCGCCACACACTCAGGTTACAGACCCATGAAATCAATCTAAAGAAGAAAGTGGAAGCACAGCACCTGCCGAAAGGGAGATACCGGGACTTCCGCCGCCCGGGCGACCGGAACCCGCTCCTTTCATGGCATTCGACCGCTGGACCCACGACGAGAAACACCTCGTATCCCGACAATCCGGGCTCGAGGAAACGCTCAACAGCCTGACACACGCCCTAGGCGTGCTATTCGGGGTCGTGGCCACAGCTCTACTGCTGCGCTTCACGATCCCTACCGGCGACCTGTGGTTCTCGGCGGGCATCGCAATCTTTGGCACCACAGTAGTGGTGCTATACGCATCTTCGACGCTCTATCACTGGGCCCGAAGCCCCCGCCGTAAACGCCTCCTGCAAGTCATCGATCACGTTGCAATCTACCTACTGATCGCCGGCACCTACACACCCTTCGCACTCGGCCCGCTGCGGGAAGATTGGGGCTGGGGCATGCTCGCTCTGATCTGGAGCCTAGCCCTCGGAGGCATGGCGCTCGAAGCCAAGCGCGCGGTGCGCAACCGCGCCGTCTCGATCGCACTCTACTTAGGCATGGGTTGGCTTGCGATTTTAAGCTTCCCAACCCTGCTAGCACTCTTGCCAATTCAGGCCGTCATTTGGCTACTCGCTGGCGGCACCTCGTACACCATAGGTACAGCCTTCTTTCTCTGGAATCGACTGCCCTTCCACCATACGGTCTGGCACCTTTTTGCACTGCTCGGCACCGTATGCCATTTCTGTGCCATCCTGCATCTGCTCGCCCCAGACGAGCTGGTGCCGAACTTCCTCCAAGACTTCAGAATTGCAGGCCGCTGAGCCCGGCGATTCTGGAGACTCGCCGTCTAACTGGCGACCACGAAATTGACTAGGCGGCCGGGCACGGCGACCACCTTCTTTACCTCGACACCGATGAGGTGTTCGGCCACGACTTCGCGCGCAGATTCTTCGAGCACAGCGCGGTCATTTTCCTGACCCGCCGGCACAAAAGCTTTGGCGCGCAACTTGCCGTTGACCTGAACTGGAATCTCGATCGACTCGGCCACAAGCATGTTTAAATCAAACTCAGGCCACGGCTCATAAGCCAGTGACTCTACATGCCCTAAACGAAACCACAACTCTTCGGCGAGATGTGGAGCAAAAGGTTCGAGCAAAACACAGAACCGCTCAGCCTGACTCCGGCCGAATCCTTGACCTTCGCGCTTAGTAACCTCATTGACGAACTCCATCATCGCAGCAATCGCGGTATTGTTGCCCATCTGCTTTACGTCACTGCTAACTTTTTCGATACAGCGATGCAGAGCACGCTCGATTTCGTCAGAACCAGCAACATTGCTCAATAGCGAGGCGAATATTTCACCTCCATCGTCTTCCTTCGGCACAAACACGCGCCAAGTGCGCTGCAGAAAACGGTGCACACCGGGAAGATCGCGCGGGTTCCATGGCGCGCTGGCCGTTACCGGACCCATAAAGGCTTCATAAAGCCGTAGCGTGTCAGATCCATACTCACGGATCACGTCATCTGGATTGATGACGTTCCGCAGCGCCTTCGACATCTTCGCAACAATACGCTCCACCGCAGCACCATCCGACTTACGCACAGCAGGATCAGTTTCCTCGTCGACCTCATCAATCGGCAACAGCGCACCGCGGTCGTCCTTGTATGCAAAGGACTGCACCATGCCCTGGTTGACAAGTTCCTGAAACGGCTCATCTGTCGAAACTAAGCCGCAATCGTAAAGCACCTTATGCCAGAAGCGCGCGTATAACAGATGCAGCACTGCGTGCTCAGCGCCGACGACGTAGAGGTCGACTGGCATCCAATAGTTCTCTGCCTTCTCGCCCCACGCAGCTTCGTCGTTCTGCGGGTCAAGGAAGCGCAGGTAATACCAGCACGAACCCGCCCACTGGGGCATCGAGTTGGTTTCACGACGCCAGACTTTGCCATCGGCATCGACCACTTCCACCCAATCCTGAGCGCGACCGAGAGGCGGCTCAAGCGCCCCCGCAGGCTTGAAATCATCGAGTTCGGGGAGCGTAACCGGCAAGTCTTCATTCGGCACCATCTGCGTCTCCCCATCTTTTCCGTGCAATATTGGGAAGGGCTCGCCCCAGTAGCGCTGCCGACTGAATAACCAGTCACGCAAACGAAAATTCACTCGGCCACGACCCAAATCCCGCTTTTCGAGCCAATCAACCATCTGCGACTTAGCCTCTTCGATTGACAAGCCATCAAGGAAACCACTGTTCACCATCACACCCGGACCGGAGTAGCACTCAGTAACGATTTCGACTGAGCCCATCCCGTGTGTGACATCAAACGCTCTGTCCACACCCGGTGCGTTGACGGCAAGCGGCTTGGGTGCCACTACCTGCACGACCGGTAAGCCATATTCAGTCGCAAAGTCGTAGTCGCGCTGGTCGCCTCCGGGGACACACATGATCGCGCCAGTGCCGTAGCTCATCAGCACGTAGTCAGCAATCCAAATCGGCATTAAGCGACGTGGATCGTCTTCTTCGAACAGTGGGTTGATCGCATGAGCGCCAGTGAAAACACCGGACTTCTCTTTTTGTAGTTCACTCCGCTGTAAGTCGGTCTTCGACGCAGCGGCCTCACGGTAAACCGTGACGGCTTCCTTCTGATCAACACCCGTAATCTGATCCACCAGCGGGTGTTCCGGCGCGAGAACACAAAAGGTCGCACCAAAAAGCGTATCCGGACGCGTCGTGAAGGCCATGAAAGCGTGATCGCCTGCGCCGCCACTATCTTTCGCAACGGAAAACTCGATCTCGGCACCTTCCGAACGACCTATCCACTCCCGCTGCATGGCCTTGACTGACTCTGGCCAATCAAGATTCTCGAGGTCGGCCAATAAACGTTCGGCGTAGGCCGTGATCTTGAGCATCCACTGACGCAATGGACGCTTAACACAGGGGTGTCCCCCACGTTCACTTAAGCCATCTATTACCTCTTCGTTGGCCAGCACAGTGCCCAGCTCTTCGCACCACCAAACCGGAATCTCAGCTTCGTAAGCCAGCCCCTGCTCGTAAAGCTTGGAAAAGATCCACTGAGTCCAACGGTAATACTTCGGATCGGTCGTATTGACCTCGCGGTCCCAGTCATAGCTCAGCCCAAGCGCCTGCAACTGGTTGCGAAATCGATCGACGTTCTCCGCCGTTGTTACTGCAGGATGCGTTCCCGTCTGAATGGCGTACTGCTCGGCCGGCAGACCAAAAGCATCCCAGCCCATCGGATGCAGCACGTTCTTACCAAGATGACGCTGGTAACGCGCCATGATGTCAGTGGCCGTATAGCCCTTTGGGTGACCAACGTGCAGACCAGCTCCCGAGGGATACGGGAACATATCCAGCACGTAGTACTTGGGCTTGGACGCGTCGAAGTTCGCATCGCCGGGCCCTGGCGTGCGGAAGGTTTTTTCACGCTGCCAGTACTCCTGCCAGCGAGATTCGATCGAAGTGAAGTCGTAGCGCGGCATCGCGGAACGAGCCCGGCGCACGCCCGGTAAGCGATGAGCGAGGCGCAGGGAGCCCCATATCTTATCGTGTGGCCTCAGCAACCGGTGCAGTGCCCGGGAATCTTGATTCCCTGAGGGGATGCGGTACACTTTTCGGCCCGAGCCGGTG
>JAKVCF010000079.1 GCA_022447335.1 Planctomycetota bacterium
GCCGGGGTGAACTCGAGCGTGAAGCCGACTTGCTCCCAGCTGGGATCGGTGGCATCGATTGATACCGCAAAGTGACCGAGAGGTGCTAGAGGTTCGGCGGTGATTCCCAGACCGCGCTCTTCGTCAAAGACCGGGATCTTTTTGGCGCGCCAGGCTTCAGGTAGCACGAAGCTGTGTAGCGCCTTTTCCGCTGTGATGCTGCTGGGACGGTCGCCTTCCCAGGTGCCGACTACGAGGTGGTCATCGTCGACTAACAGGCGTTGGATGATGGTTTGGCTGCGATCCTGAAAAACGTAGTCAATCCGGTGCCCCGCCGCGGTGAGTCCCGCCCAGGACCCTTCCCAGACCTTAATCTCGTTACCAAATCCGCGCATTAGTGGCTCGCAGCGTTCCTTTCGGATATTGGCAGCTACGAGGTCGGCGCGTGCGGCTGGCGCAGCCAGTAAGAAATGTCGAATTTCAAACTGCGCGTGTTGGTCCTCCCTCAGCGAAACCCACACGGGACCATCCGGCGTTTCCACGCGCATGAAACCGGGATATCCGGTTGGTAGCTCAAGTTGGAAGGGAGGCGTGGTCGGGGCCGGAGCCTGTAGCAACGCCCCCGCCAGCAGTAGGGGGGCAATACCCATTGTTGTGATCTAGTTAGGCGAGGAGGCCTAGTCAGGCACTTTCTCGGTGCACTTCTTCACCGCCTTCGAGTAGCACTTTGGCGCTGCCGGTGCGGATCATCTCGCCAGTGATCACAAAACTACGTGCCGGCTGGCCGTACTCGGGCAGATTAAACAGCAGGTCGTGCAAAGTCTCCTCCAGGATTGAACGCAGGGCACGCACGCCGGTTTCCCGCTCGTGAGCCTTCTTCGCTATTTCAAGCAAAGCTTCTTCGGTGAAGCTGAGTTCGTGACCTTCCATGGCGAAGTAAGCTTGGAACTGGCGGACCAGTGCATTCTTAGGCTCGACCAAGATGTGGACTAGGTCATCGACGGCGAGCTCATGCAGATGCACCTGGACAGGGAGGCGTCCGACAAACTCGGGGATCAGGCCGTATTCGATAAGGTCTTTCGGATCGACTAGTTCGAGTAGGCGGTCCCTCGCTTCGGCGGACTTAACTTTTATTTCGTCCTCGCTACCGAAACCGATCATGCTGCCCCCGATGCGGCGGCCGATGATCTCTTCGATGCCGGCGAAGGTGCCCCCGCAGACAAAGAGCACGCCGGAAGTGTCGAACTGAATGTTCGACTGTTCGGGATGCTTGCGGCCGCCTTGCGGTGGCACGCTGGCGCTGGTGCCCTCAAGAATCTTGAGCAGAGCCTGCTGTACGCCCTCGCCAGACACGTCTCGAGTGATCGAAACGTTCTGGGTGGTACGCGAAATCTTGTCGATTTCGTCGACGTAGATGATACCGCGTTGGGCGCGGTCGAGGTCGTAGTCACAGGCCTGGAGTAGCTTGAGCAGGATGTTTTCGACGTCCTCGCCGACGTAGCCTGCTTCCGTGAGCGTGGTCGCATCTGCGATCGCGAAAGGTACGTCGAGCACTTTGGCCAGCGTGCGTGCGAGTAGAGTTTTACCTGAGCCGGTCGGGCCGATCAGTAGCACGTTGGACTTCTCTAGCTCGACGTCTGACCACGCAGGTGGATCGCCCATTTCCTCGATCTGCTGCTTGGCTTGCAGGCGCTTGTAGTGGTTATGTACTGCAACTGCGAGTACCCGTTTCGCTTCGGCTTGGCCATAGACATACTCTTGCAAGTGATCGACGATAGCGCGCGGGCTTGGGATTTCGGTCAGCAGGGGAGCTGTTTCAGCAGCGACTTGCGTGACCCGGCGTGTTTCCTCGCGTAGGATCGAATTGCAGATATCGACGCATTCATTGCAGATGTAAATACCCGGGGGCCCCGCAATCAGCGATTGAACTTCGCTGCGCGACTTCTCGCAAAATGTGCAGCGTTCGACGCCGCCTCGTTCGTTCCCTCGAGCCATCGGGGGTAATTCTACGCCATGAAAGGGCGTTCTGTGGGAGGCCCCGGTCCTTTTTAGGGGCCAATCTCAACGTGGAACGGTCAAGGAGAGCGCCGGAGACGAAGATTCGTCGTCTCCGGCGAATCTGCGCCTTGTCAGGCTCCGATGACGGTGTCCACGATGCCAAAAGCAGCAGATTCTTCGGCACTCATGAAGTAATCACGGTCTGTGGCTTGTTCGATCTCTTCGATCGACTTGTCGCAGTGGTGAGCCAGAATGCCGTTCAGCTTGGACTTGAGCTTCAGGATCTCATTGACTTGGATCTCCTTATCCGAGGCCGTGCCTTGTGTGCCACCCCATGGTTGGTGAATCATCACCCGTGAGTTGGGCAGGATGAAGCGCTTATCCTTTGTGCCACCAGCAAGGAGTACCGCGCCCATCGAGGCGCACTGGCCTACGCAGTAGGTGGCGATGTCACAATCGACGTACTGCATGGTGTCGTACATAGCCAGCCCAGCAGTGACCGAGCCACCTGGGCTGTTGATGTACATCTGGATGTCCTGGTTCTTATTCTGCTTGGCCAGGAATAAGAGCTGCGCGACAACTGCGTTGGCCACGTTGTCATCGACCTGGGTGCCCAGGAAGATAATCCGATCCTCGAGCAGTCGCGAGTAAAGGTCGTAGGTGCGTTCGCCTCGCCCTGTCTTTTCGATGACGTAGGGAATCGTGTAGTAGGAGTTGAGTTCGTCCATGGTCGTGTCTGCGCAGCCTAGGCTTCCGCGGTCTCACCTTCAATGGATCCGTGCTTATCCTCGATTTTCTTCATCAGGAAAGCCCGTACTTTTCCGGTCAGGATGTCACTCGCTACATCGTCCAGACGGCCCTGCTCCTTGTAAACTTTCTCGACAGTCTTTACATCCACGCCGTGGTGGCGGCTGATGGACCGGAGAGCTTGAGTCATCTCATTCTTGGTGACCTTGATCTCTTCTTGCTGCGCGATGCGGCGAATCAGGAAATAGCTCTTGAGGCGTTGGTCGGCTGTGTTGGCAAATTCTGCTCTAGAGCTTTCTACCTGCTTGCGAACCTCATCCTCGTCGGCGCCCTGCTGGACGGCCTGTTCGATTTGCTGCTCCATGGCGTTGGCGGTCTCTTCTTCGACCATATTTCCGGCCAATTGGAAGGGGCGCTTGTCAAGGATCTGCTGAAGCATCTCGTCAGCCTGGCGGTTGCGCTCGTTGCGCTCAGCCTCGGCTTGCATGCGCTCCTTAAGCTTCGAGCCTAGCTCTTCGACTTCGAGTTCGGCCTCTTCGGCGATCTCTTCGTCGGTGGCTGGGCGGGGCTTCACCATCTTTTTGATGCTTAGCTTGACGGTTCCGGTACTGCCAACCCAGTCTTCGTTTGAGAAGCCTTCTTCGAAGGCGCAGGCTAGCTCGATCTCATCGCCGAGCTTGGCATCTGTCATCCTGGAGGTCCACTCGTCTTCTTCGACGCCGTAGAGTGGGGCATCGAGACCGAGGCGGATGTCCTTGGCGTCAGGGCCGTCTTCTCCGTCTCTGGTGTAGACGAGGTCCATCACGACTGCGTGCTCGCTGTCGAGGCCCTGGCCTTCTTCGGCGTCTTCAAAGCGAGGTGAGCGGTTACGGATATCTTGCAGCGCGGCCTCAACCTGCTCGGCCTCAATCACTACTGGTTCGGGGATGACATTGATCTCATTCCAATCAGGCAGTTCGACTGTCGGGGCGGTTTCAACCTCGACCTCAAACTCGAGATCTTGCTCTTCGTCGACCTCGTACTTGTCGATGTCGAAGTTGATAACGCGCAGCGGAACTAGATTTGCCTGGGCTACGGCGTCACGCACCACTTGCTCGAAGAGCTGCTGCTTGGCGTCGGCTTCAACCTGGTCGCCGAGCACCGTGCGGAGCATCTCGACCGGGATTTTGCCCTTCCGGAATCCCGGGATCGCTAGATTCTTGCCAGCAGCTTTGTAGCTACTGTCGTATTCTTCGACGATGCGTGCTGACGGGACCTTGACTGTCAGCTTGTGGTGGCAGGGGCCGAGTTCCTCGGCCTGGACGTCGATTGGTTGGGTGTTTTGTGCCACGGTGGGTTTGGGAGTACCTTCCAAGCAGGCCAGAGCTAGCTTCGGGAAAGGGAGAAGATTCTCTCCTCGCGCTCCGAGCCCGTCCAGCCTATAAAGAGGTCACGATGGCATCGAAGGGTAGTTCTCCGTGGGTTTCCAGCCTGCTTGTGGTGGTCGTCGCGAGCTTGGTGCTCGGAGCTCTGTGGGTCAGTCGCCCCGACCCTCCGAGCCCACTTGCACCGGCCCCGACTGCGGCCCCGGTACACGTGCGTACTCTGCGTGACGATGTGCGGAGTGAACGTATCACCGCTTACGGGCAGACTTTGCCAGATCGACATGCGCTGCTGGCCGCTGAGCAAAGCGGTCTAGTCGTTTGGCGTGCCCCCACACTAGAGGTCGGCATGCAAGTTCAAGGCGGCGCCCCTCTCTTACGGCTTGATACCGGGCGGCTTGACCAGGCAGTCGCTGCTGCTCAAGCGCAGTTGGATGCCGCGCAGGCAGGGGTGGCTCTCTCGGAACGCGAGCGATCGGCGGCCGAGGCTGAGCGCACAGCCGCAGCGGAAGCTGAGCCATTGGCTAGACGCGAGGCCGAGCGGCAGCAGGAACTCGCAGCTACCGGAGACGTTCCGGAGTCCGTGCGCGACCGCGCGCAGCAAGCGTGGGTCGAAGCCCGCGGTCGGTTGGCCGTGGCCGATACGGTTGTCGCTACGGCGGAAGCTGGAGTGGACGTGGCGCTTGCTGCTGTGGGGCAGGCCAAGCAAGGGCTCGCTCAGGCTGAAGATGAGCGTGCACGCGCTGAGGTGCAGGCCCCTTTTGACGGAGAAATCGCTGAGGTGCATGCTGAATTGGGCGCCTGGATCATGCCGGGTACGCCGGTTGCCGAGCTTGTCGATCGATCGCGGTTGCGCGTCCATATTCGCCTAAGCAATGGTGACGGTGTGCGTTTGGCATCTGACAGTGAAGTGCTAGCGCGCTTCCCTGCATATCGCCTGCCTGGCGGCGGAATTCTGACCAAAGTTGTGGAGGTGATGGCGCTCGCGCCGCAGTCCGATCCGCTGCATCGCTCCCGTCTTCTCGAATGTGTAATGTCCAACGAAGACGATCGTCTTCCTGCTGGCGCATTCGTCGAGGCCCAGATTCAGCTTGGCGATCGCTCAGGTATCTGGTTGCGACCGAGTGAATTCCGGCTCGATCGAGAGGGGCCGCGCGCAATCGTGGTGCGTGATCAGGTCGCAGAAGTGCGCGCGATTCGTTTGGGCACTCCGCTGGTCGATGAAAATGGCCAGACTTGGCATCCAGTTCTTATGGGGCTGCATGCAGGGGAAATCATCGCCGTTGACAACTTGGATTCGCCCGTGGATGGCGGCCCGGTTCTCATTCTTCAGGAGATTCCCGCGGCGGTCCAGTGATGAATGCGCTACTGCGCTTCTCGGTCAAGAATCCAGTAGGGGTCAACCTGATCTTCCTGGCGATTCTTGTTGTTGGGTGGATTCAGTTGGGGAAGTTGCCACGTGAGGTCTTTCCCGAGTTCGCCAAGGACACGGTTGAGGTCACGGTCGTTTACGCGAACGCCTCGCCGGACGAAGTGGCTCGGCTATGCGTAGTGCCGCTGGAAGAAGCGGCAGATGGCGTGCAGGGCACCGCTGAAATCAGTTCTATCTCGACGCAGGAATCTGCACGCATTTTCATTCGTCTCTATTCCGGCACTGATGTGCAAGCCTATTTAGACGAACTGCGTCAGGAAGTCGACCTGATTGAAGACTGGCCAGAAGATGCCGAAGACCCACGCATCTTCGAACAAAAGATGCAATTCCCAGTGATTACAATCAGCCTATTCGGGAACTTGGCTGAGACCGAGACAAAGCAGATTGCCGAACGTTTGCGTGACCAGGTCAAGGCGGTGCCGAATGTCAGCTCGGTTACTTTGCTCGGCGTGCGTGATCCCGAGCTACGGGTCGAGATTCGCCCGGCTGATCTGGAGCGCTATGGCCTTTCGCTGGCTGACGTCTCGCGCTCATTAGGTGCGCAGGTACTTGATCTTCCTGGTGGCAGCTTGGAAACCCCAGCCGGTGAAACTCTGTTACGCGTGCTGGGGGAAGAAGCGGATCCGCAGCTTCTTGCAGCACGCGTCGTGCGTGGCCAGCCTGACGGCAGCCTAGTTCGCCTGGGCGATTTGGCTACGGTGCGACGCGGCTTTGAACGAGCGCTTACGGTCAGTCGCTACAACGGTTATGAGACGATTGCGCTGCAGGTCGCCAAGGATCCTCAGGGTGATGTGATCGACATCGTGGACAGCGTGCGTGGGATTGTCGAAGAGGTTCGGCCTAGCTTGCCAGAAGGTGTATCGATTGGGCTCTCCAGCGACTTCTCCGTCTACGTCAAAAATCGCCTGAGCACTTTGCTGCAGTCCGGTTTTTTCGGGCTCGCGCTCGTGTTGATCGTTCTGTGGGTATTCCTCGACGCGCGTACCGCGTTGATGACAGCCGTCGGCATTCCGGTCGCTGTGATGGGAGGCGTAATCGCCATGTCTCTGCTGGGCATCACGATGAACATGTTGTCAATGTTCGCTTTCATCTTGGTGCTTGGGTTGGTAGTGGATGACGCGATCGTTGTGGTTGAAAACTGTTTTCGATACGTTGAGAAAGGCTTCAAGCCTATGGATGCGGCGCTGCTCGGCGCCCGCGAGGTAGCTTGGCCGGTGGTCACAACCATCGCGACCACGGTGGCCGCTTTCAGCGCGATTCTGTTGATCGACGGTGAATTGGGGCAGTGGATGAAGCCAGTGCCATGGGTGGCCAGTCTGACGCTCGTGGCCTCACTGATTGAGGCTCTCATTGTGCTTCCATCTCATTTTTCCGAGTGGATTCGTCCAATTGGAGACTCGGTGGCTAGCGAAGAAGCGGCCTTGATTTCACAGCCGAAGGAGCGAAAGCGCTGGTACGACGGCCTTCAGCGCTTCTACGAGCGCAGCCTGGATGTAGCGCTGCGTCATCGCTATCCCTCGCTGCTAGCAGCGGCAGGCGCGCTTCTGATCGCCGCCGGCCTGTTCCAGTTTGGCCACCTCAAATTCGTACTGCTACCGAAGTTCGAGGCCAAACTGTTTATGGTCAATGTGGAAGGGCCGACGAGCAGTAGCCTCGAGCAGACTTTCGATACGCTTCGTCATTTCGAAGATCACATCGCCGAGATGCCGGCGCATGAGCTTGAGAGTTACGTATCGCTCGCGGGCGCGAACTACAGTGATGCGCAGAACTACAAGGTTGGCGCCAACCTTGGCCAGGTGTTCGTCGAACTTGCGGAAGGGGGCGCGCGCACGCGGACGACCGAGGAGATTCAGGCCTCATTGCGCGAGTCTTTCGGTGCCCCGCCAGGTGTACTGCGGATCGACTTCACTGCGCCGCAGGCGGGGCCGCAGGGTAAGCCGATCGAAATGTGGATCTCGGGGCCGGAAGCCGACATGCTGGCGGCGGCTAGTGCCGAGGTGCAGACTTTCCTGGCCGGATTTGCCGGCGTGCGCGATATTCGGGACGATCTACTTCCAGGTGCACGTGAGATTCGCTTCCGATTGACGGACGAGGGCCGATTACAAGGCTTCTCCGAGGCGCTTCTTGCGCGCCAGGTGCTAGGCGCTTTCTATGGTGATCGCGCGACCATCCTGCGCCTCGGTGGCGACCCGGCGAACCTTTTGGTACGCCTGCCAGAAGCGGCAAGGCTCGACTTCGCGGCACTACGCACCTTGCGCGTTCAGTCTCCGCTAGGCGAATGGGTCGAAGTGCGGCGGGTTGCTGAACTAGTTGATGCGAGCGGTCTGGCTCAGGTTACGCGTCGCGATCGCCAGCGTTCAATAACTATTACCGCGGATGTCACCGCGGAGGGTAATGCGCGCGAGGTGATGCAGCAAGTGATCGCGCAATTTGGGGACATCGGCAGGCGATACCCAGGGACTTCGATCACCTACGGTGGTGATCAAGAGGCGACGCGCGAGTCAATGGAGTCGCTAGTCGAGGCCATGGCGTTGTCCTTCCTCATCATCTACTTCCTCCTCGCTTTCCTATTCCGTAGCTACACGCAGCCGGTCGTTGTGCTTGCCTCGGTGCCTTTCGGTGCACTGGGCGTATTCTATGGCTTCGCTTTCATTGGCGAGCCACTGTCCTTCATGACCATGTTAGGAGTCCTCGCGTTGTCAGGCGTGGCGGTGAACGATGCACTGGTTCTAGTCGACTTCGTGAACCAGCATCGACGTGAGGGGCACACTGCTTTGGAATCAGTCAAGCGCGCTGGGGCGGTGCGCATGCGTCCGGTCGTGATTACTTCGATGACAACAATCGGCGGTCTAATGCCGTTGGCCTTCTTTTCGAGTGGTCAGGCCCGTTTCCTGGCGCCCATGGCTATGGCCTTAGTCTTCGGTATGGCGTCCGCTACGCTGATGACTTTGGTGTTAGTGCCGGTTGGCTACATGGTGCTTGAGGATTTGAAGCGATTTGCGCACTGGATTGTCGGCCCGTTGACTCGTCGTCGGACAGGGCTGACTTAAGAGTTTTGAGCCACCTCGTTAATCCTCTGGCCTGTTAGGCGCGCGCGTGTTGCAAACGACGAAGTCCAGCGCGGCCCGGGGCGAGTTTAGTCAGAGCAGAATATGCTTAGGGGCTGCCGAACAGGCGGTTGAAGGGTTCCTGGTCGAGCAGATCGGAAAATTCGGGCAGGTTGCGGTAGGGAGCGAGCTCCGATGGCGACATGCGTGTGCGCGCGAGCCATTCACCAGCTTCGCGCTCTTTGCGAGCACCTGCGGCTGCGCGTGCCGCATAAAGCCAGTCCTCGGAAGAAAGTCGGCCTCGGCTGATGTCCGCGAGCCGGATTGAGTTTTCGAAGCTGCGGAAGGCGTCGCGGAACTCGCTCAGGCGCACCTGCATTTCGCCTAGTTCCAAGTGCGCACGCCAATCATTCTTATTTCGCTTGACCGCTTCTTCTGGGTCGTTGAGCAGATAGCGCGCACCCGCCTTATCGTCCAGAAGGTGCAGTGTCCATGCCGTGGCATTGGCCATAGGGTCACCATTTTTGGCCCGTAACAGCACTCCCATGCGCCGCTTGGCATCGCGCCATTTGAACGACTCGGCGCCGTGCTTGGCAACCGCGAGGCCTGCTAGTCGCAGCTTCATCGGGCGGTTGCGGTCGAAGGTGTAATCGATCACAAAGTCCTCGACAGTTTCATCCGGATGCTTATCGAGGAAGGCGAACAGCGCTTCATATTCCCTGGTCTCGCGCAATTCGTACCAGTCAGTTGGAAGTCGAAATTCGGCAGGTAGATCACGGCGAGTTAAAAGATCGAGTATCTCCAGGCGTTGTGACTCAGATAGCTGATCTATTGGGTCCACGCGCTCCAGCCACCCGCGACACTGCGCCGCGCTGCCGATTCGCAGCAGGGCCATCAAGGCTGCATCGCGTAGTGATTCATCACGATTACTCAAGCTGGCCTCTAGAGCCCGCACGCTACGTGGGCCACCTTTTTGGCCTAGGACATCTATCGCTCGTAGTCGCGCTGCGCCTGGAAGGCGATTTAACTCGGCTGCGAGTCGATCGGCGCCTGCGCTGTTAACGGTCGCGTCTAGCAGTGAGACCAAGGCGTCGATTCGTCCAGGGTCGATAGGCTCGCCCGCGAGATCGGTGCGGAGAGTTGTCAGGATCGGGCCCTGAATCTCGGGGGCAAACGCGGCGAGATTCTCCCGGCGTTCCTTGTTAGGGCCAGCGAGGTAGCTCGCCTGCTGCTCTTTCCAGGCTAGCGAAGCTGCTGCGCGTCGTGCTTCGGTGCGCTCGCGCAAGTTCTTAGTGAGTTGGTCGAGTTTGCCCGACTGTGCCGACGCGACTTGGGGCAGCATGAGGCTGGCAGCTACGATGGGAGAGAGCCAGCACGCGGTGCGGACCCAGACGGAACTGCGGGAGCAGGGCGGGAGCTCGGCCATTGGAGTACTAGAATAACGGGCTCGGTGCATTTCGATGAGTGTGCGATACGAAGTCTTAGTGGTTGGCGGTGGCCATGCGGGAATCGAGGCAGCTGCGGCGGCCTCGCGAGCGGGAGCACGTACTGGAATGATCACCCTCGAAACTGCGGCGGTGGGGCGCATGTCCTGCAACCCGGCTATCGGAGGGGTCGGAAAAGGTCAGCTAGCCCGGGAAATCGATGCGATGGGTGGCGTGATGGGGCGTGCGACAGATCGTGCGGGAATTCAGTTCCGATTGCTGAATACGAGCAAAGGGAAAGCCGTGCAGTCACCGCGTGCGCAGTGCGACCGCGAAGCCTACGAGAAAGTCGCGCAAGAAGTTTTGGCCGAGGTTGCTGAAGTTGAAGCGATTGAAGGCGAGGCGGTCGACTTTCTATGGCGGGACGATTCGAGCACTGCTCAGGGGCGCCGCTTAGACGGGTTACGCCTCGCCGATGGCCGCGAGCTACAAGCTGACGCGGTCGTCCTTACAACCGGCACTTTCTTGGAGGGGTTGCTCCATACTGGCCTGGAGAAGGTTGCGGGTGGAAGATACGGCGAAGCCGGCGCGCGACGCCTTGGTGACGCCTTGCGAGGGCTCGGCTTACCAACGGCTCGACTTAAGACGGGCACGCCGCCGCGCTTGGCCGCGGACTCCGTTGACTACTCGATTATGGAGGAGCAGCCGGGCGATTCGGATCCGGTTGCCTTTAGCTTTCTGACAGATCGCATCGATCGTCCGCAGATTTCTTGCTGGATCACGCGTACCAACGCACGTACACATCAGATCGTTCGCGACAACTTGCACCTCGCTCCAATGTATGCGGGCCGCATTGATGGCGTAGGGCCGCGCTACTGTCCATCGCTGGAAGACAAGGTGGTGCGGTTTG
>JAKVCF010000008.1 GCA_022447335.1 Planctomycetota bacterium
CTTTGAGCTCGTCTTCTTTGGTGACGACAGCCTTGTTCTTGCTCGAGTCGAGCTGAATCTGGAAGCGAAGTGCCTTGCCACGCTTCGTCTTCGACACAATTAGCGGGCCCTTAGCCGTGGTCATTTGACCGTAGAGGCCAGCTGCAGAGATGCCAATGCCCTGCTGTCCGCGCGACTGTCGGCGACTGTGGAACTTTGATCCGTATAGCAGTTTGCCGAATATGTTCGGAATTTGCGCTTTCACGATGCCTGGGCCGTTGTCTTCAATGACCACCCGGAAGCGATCTTCCTCGAGCTGGTGAATCTCGACCGTGATCTCGGGCCGGATGCCGGCTTCCTCACATGCGTCCAGGGAGTTATCCACCGCCTCCTTGATGGTGGTCAGGAGGGCTTTGCGCGGATTGTCGAAGCCAAGCAGGTGCCGGTTCTTGGCAAAGAACTCGGAGATCGAGATCTCGCGCTGTTTCGCGGCCATCTGCTCGGCAGTCAGATGTTTGCTCTTTGCTGCCAAGGCGGCGATGAGTTTGGCCCCTTCGCCGCCGGAATTCCAGGAATTCGCATTTCCTTACCGTTTTCCCGTTGGCCACGAGCTATGCGGCGTAGCCTTTTACTGGACCGGAAGTCCCGGGGACTCATGGGACGGATCTGGACCAGCGCCCCGAGAGCTTCGGCCTTCAGGGCGTTTTCTTTTTCCCAATGTCGCGCGTAAACTGCTTTGTTGATAAGCTCTTATCGAAAGAGGGCATTCCTCTCCAGAAAAAGCGCAGTCCTTCCCGAAAGGTAGTCTGAGCGCATCCCGCGCTCGACTCTAGACTGACCTGGGCCGACATACCCCGTTCCCAAATGGACGACGAAAAGCCTACGCCGAACCAGTACGAGCTGGAGATAGATCAGTGGGAGAGTCTGGTTTGGTACGTCGTTAACCGGTTGAAGCCTCGGCTTCCAAACAGCGTTTCTGAAGAAGAGTTGCACGCTGCCGGCATGGTGGGTCTCCTAAAGGCTGCGAGGTCCTACGACCCTTCCCGCGGGGCAGGGTTCAAGACCTACGCCTACCATCGGATTCGGGGTGCGATGCTCGATGAGCTACGTAGCCTCGATTTTCTACCACGCTCTTTGCGGGAGAAGGCGCGGGAGAAGGGTGAGCAGGCGCCGGCTGTTATCGGACTACCGACCAATGAAGATGGTTCCGACAACTTAGAGGGTGTAGAAGGCGACGGCATGATTTCTGGTGCGATCGAGAACCAGGAGTTGGCCGAGGCCCTGCAGGAAGCGATTCGCGCTCTTCCCGAGAAGATGCGCGTTGTAATGCACCTTTACTACAACGAGGGGCGGCGTATGCATGAAATAGGTGAGCAGCTCAGTTTGACAGAATCACGTGTATCACAGATTCACTCGGCTGCAGTGGCACGCCTGCGTCGCGACCTTCGCCCGATTGGTGGAACCGAGGACTAGGGGCTCTAAGGCGGTTTTCTGGACTGATCGGCTGACGCAGGAATCCGCGCCTGTCCTGCGATAGGATGCAGTAATGCACCCCCGGTTCCAGCGGAGTCTGGCTGGCTGGGCTTCGATCTTGCTTCTGATTGGTATGGGCCGGTCAGCGGTGGGGCAGTTGCCCGAGGCCAGCCCAAAAACCATCGAATATCAGATGGAGTGCCAGCTACTCGACGAAGGCAAGGTTGTCGATGGGCTGATGCGCGCTACCTGGCGCAATCAGACTGAAGCTTCTACCAACGAGCTTCACTGGCATGTTTACAACAACGCGTTCTCGGGCCGTGACTCGGTCTGGATGAAGGAGGCTCACCAGTACCAGTACAGCGGAGGTCGCTTGCCGCGCGAGTACAGCAACACTGAAATAGAAGCAGTGGTGCTGATCGATCTAGCGGGCAATTCGATGCGTGGCGAGGATGGCACTCCGCTTAGCTTACGTTGGTCCTGGGTGCCGCAATCCAAGGCGCCGAACGATCGCACTGTTTTCAAGGTGGAGTTGCCTCGTTCGGTAGCGCCTGGAGAGAGTGTGAGTGTGCTAGTCGAGTTTCAGGCACGATTGGCGCCGGCTTACCGCCGCAACGGCTGGGGCTCGGAGGGTTATGTGCACGCTGCGCAGTGGTACCCCAAGCTCGGCGTCTTCGAGCGACTTGAAGGGCGGTGGCAGTGGAACTGTCTTCCGTACCGGATGCTGGTCGAGTTTTACTCTGACTACGCTGACTTTGATCTGAAGATGATCTTTCCTAAGGAGTATCGCGGCAAGGTGGTCGCTTCAGGTACAGCGCAGGGTGATCCGGAGGTGATGCAGGATGGCTCGTTGCGCTATCACTTCATCGCAAATGATGTGCACGACTTTGCCTGGAGTGCCGACCCGAAGGCGCGCGTGATCCAGCGCACCTGGCGCGAAGAGGATTACCGCGACGTTGACGAGGAAGAGAAAGTGGCACGCGCGCTGGGGCGTACCGTCGAAGAGGTGCGGCCAAGTGGCGATATTGAGATGTTTCTGCTGCTTCAGCCGGAGCATGCTGAGTTCGAAGATCGCTACTTCGAGGCGACTGCGCAGGCTATCTACTACATGGGGCTGTGGTATGGGAAATATCCTTACGACACCATTTCGATCGTCGATCCTGCGCACGATGCGCGCTGGACCGGGGGTATGGAATACCCGCGACTTTTCACTGGTGGGGTGCATAAAGGAGCGCATGAACGCGTGCATGATCCGGAGGGTGTGACGGTTCACGAGTATGGTCACCAGTACTGGTATGGATTGGTTGGAACCGATGAGTTTCGTCATGCCTGGATGGATGAAGGTTTTTGTGTCTTCTCCACCCAACGTGTGTTGCAGAAGGCGTTTCAGCCTGAGCTATCGACTTACCGAGTGGCTGGCCACGATCGCTTGGGCCGTGCGCCGATCGGTTGGCCTTGCGATGGGGGAGGCCTACGGGGTCTGAGCACCTTGCGACGCCTTGATGTACCAGAGTTCGCGGGCGTCCCAGGTCTTTCGGTTGAACTGTTTCGGCCTGATTCGATCACGCGTTACTTTGCTGAAATGCCCAGTGTGAGCTATTGGCCGACCGTGCAGGATGACGCGATATTGGGTCTACGCCGTTCGTATCGCACTGACTTTTATCAGCCGATTGCTACTAACTCAGGCGATCTCTTCGAGTGGAATATGCGCGGCGTAAATACCTACTCACGCCCAGCGATGACGCTCGAATCGATGGCGCGAATTATGGGAGAAGAGCGTTGGATGCGGTTGATTCGTGCTTATCACGAGCGTTTCCGTTTTGGGCATCCACGTCCGGCTGATTGGCTTGCCGTTGTGACCGAGTTTGCGACCGGTGCTAAGGTTGGTGACGAGGAAGATGGCATTCAGGTCGACTGGGTTGGCTTTTGGCGGCAGGCTTATCGTGGCAATGAGATCGTCGACTTCGGGGTTCATCGCGTCGCCAACCTGCCGCATTTGATCGAAAATCCTAGTGATGAGTCGCGTGTGCGCGTGCACCCTAGCAAGTGGGATGTGCACATTGAGTTGCGAAGATTCGGTAGCTTTACGGTGCCGGTTGAGTATGAGTTGATTTGGTCAGATGGCATGCGCACACGGCATGTTTGGGATGGCAGTTCCGAGACTCATGCGTTGCGAGAATTGGGCAGTAATCGTCGCATTATTCAGGTCATCGTTGATCCGCAGCGCAAGTTGGTGCTTGACCGCAACTGGCTGAACAACACCTATACCGTCGAGGTGCGTGAGGACTTGGCTGCTGAGGCTGGCGCACGTGCCCTACTTTGGGCAGAATCAGTACTGCATTACTTTGGAGGAATTGGATGAGTCGCGATATACGGCCTCCGGTGCTGGGCACCTTGATGACGGGTATCGGCCTCGCTCTGGCGCGCCCGCGCGTTTGGTTGCCGCTGACCGCACTAGTTTTGATTCTAGGCTTCGTGGCTAGCTATCCAGTGCACGACGCTGCGTCTACCAGTTTCAATCACGTTGCTGGCTTTGAGGACGAGCAGCCTTGGGTGGATCTTGGCGTAGTGCCACGCTGGATGTTTGACGATCAAGCGCGCGAGCACGGGGGAATGGGTGTTCCAGCTGCGCTGGCTCCGCTCTTTCTCTTGATGAGTTTGTTTGGCGTGCTGATCACTGCGGGCTGGATGGAAACGGCGGTGCATCGTCGCAAACAACATGGTCTACGCGCGTTCCTCTCCGGCGGCGGACAGCACTTCTTCCCTTTCCTCCGCTTGTGGGGAGTTGCGCTAGCCGGCTACGCTTTTTGCACTTGGTTGGTGTACGGATTGCCGGGCGAATGGCTCAAGGAGCAGTTTTTTCCGGCGGGTAACCCGGAGCGTGCTACTAGCGAGAGCTACGCACGCTGGATCGAGCTGACCTATTCCATCGTGTACCTCGGGTGCATCTTGAAGGTTGAGATCATCACCGATCTTGCTCGTTCCACGTTGGTCGTCAACGGACGCCGCTCAGCCTTCGCTGCCACTCTCCGAGGAATCGGCTTTTGGGTCCGACGCTGGAGAGCATGCTTCACGTTGGTAGGCACCGGTTTCTTGCTTGAAGCTGGCTTCATCGCACTACTGGTAGGTCTGCACAGCGTGCTGGACTTCCCGTTGATGATTCTTGCACTGGCAATGCCGGCCGGGCGAGTCATTCTCCGCGGCGGGCGGCAGGCGGGTTTGGCGCTGTACTACCACCGGTACATCAATCATGACACCCATCACTCGATTGAGAATTCGCCGCAACAGCCCTCGCCCTCAGGTGAAAGTGCGGCGTGGTCAGGCTGAACCATCTCCACTGAGTTCTCATGCGGTGATTCGTTCCGGCGTTCGCGCCTTGTTAGACTTCGCGCCAATCTGGGAGTTGCCTCGTAAAGATGTCTGAAAGCCTGCGTGGAGCCGCGGTCATCGGTCAATCCGGTGGTCCAACGGTCGTGATAAACCAGTCCTTGGTCGGTTACGTCGAAGCCGCCCTCGAATCCGATGCTATCACCCATGTGCTGGGAGCACGGCATGGCGTGCAGGGCATGATGTCTGGCGACCTCATCGATCTAGGGGCCGAGTCGCGTGACACTCTTAAGCGCATAGCGCGAGTGCCCGCAGCGGCTTTGGGGTCGGTACGGCTTAAACCAGGTAAGGAAGACGTTGCGCGCGTGATCGAGACCTTGCGTAAGCACGAGGTACGCTACTTCTTCTACATCGGAGGTAACGACACTGCCGAGACCGCGCATATCGTCGAGCAGCAGTCAGCCGAGCTAGGGTACGAGATGCGATGTTTCCACGTACCTAAGACCATTGATAATGACCTGCGAGTGACCGATCACTGCCCAGGCTATGGATCGGCAGCACGCTTTGTGGCACATGCTTTTCAGGGCGATGATCGTGACAACCGCTCACTTCCTGGTGTCAAGATCAACGTTGTGATGGGGCGCCATGCCGGCTGGCTGACCGCTGCTAGCACCTTGGGTCGTCGCCATGAAGACGATGGGCCACACTTAGTCTATTTGCCCGAGGCAGTCTTCGATCCGCAGCAGTTCCTTGCAGATGTCGAGGCGGTTTATATGCGGCTTGGCCGCTGTATCGTCGCGGTGTCTGAGGGTATCCACGATGCCAATGGCAAGCCCTTCCTGCAGGTTTATGCCGAGCAATCGGGCTCTGCGATGGCGGGGCAAGCGGACAGTCACGGCAATGTGCAGCTGTCGGGTACTGGCGCATTAGGCGATGCGCTCGCTAACCTTGTAAAGGAGCACTTTGGCAAGATCCGTGTGCGTGCCGACACTTTTGGTTACTTGCAGAGATCTTTCCCCGCAGACGCTTCGCCGATCGACCAAGAAGAAGCGCGTCGCGTTGGTCGTGATGCAGTGGCTGCAGCGATCTCCGGCGAGTGCACTAGTGGTTCGATTGCGCTGCGTCGCGTGGAAGGAAAGCCCTACCACTGTGACACCTTTGTCACACCGCTACATACAGTTGCCAAACATACGAGGGATATGCCCGAAGAGTTTCTGAGCGGCCACAATGCTGTTTCCGAGGGTTTCCGTGTTTACGCCATGCCGCTTACAGGCAGTATTGAGCCGATGGCCGACCTCGCCGCCCACGCGGTGCGGGGGTCGGCTTCCTGACCAGATGTCAGACGAGAAGTAATCCCAGGATTCCTGCGTGCGGAGGCATACTTTTTGATTTCTAGCGCAAGGAAAGCCAGCTTTCAGGGTTCTTAGATGCGGCTCCCTTCATCTGTGGGGGGGTGAAGATCCAGTCGAAATCGTGAAAAGATATCGGTTTTTGAGCCCTTCTTTGTAGGTCGGGATGGAGGCGGCTTTACGATTCGGAGAATCTCGAGCGTAGATCGCCACTGTAATCAGGGTGAATCAGAAGCGCTCGCAATGCACATCCCAGCGTACGAATCATGATTCTTACAACCATACTCTTGATGCAGGGACAAATCCTCGCTCCGGCAGAAACCGGAGAAGAGAGTCGTAGCATCCTGCCAAATATTTTTTCGGCCGACGATCACATCGATCTTTTCGGTCGGTTCCAACTGGACTTCGCCTCCGTCGACGACGATAACTTCGGAACCGATGACGGTTCAGAAGTGCGTCGTGCGCGCTTAGGCGCTAGCGGCAATCTTGCCGAAGGCCTTGACTGGAAGATGGAAGTCGACTTCGCTGCCTTTGATGATGGCGGCGCAGCTTTCACCGATGCCTACCTCAAGTTTTCAGACCTTCCAGTGGGCACTCTTACGATAGGGCATGTTAAGGAGCCTTTCTCGTTAAACAGCCTTACTTCGAGTCGCTTTATTACCTTTACAGAGAGAGCGACGACTTTTGCTCCGGGGCGTAATGTCGGCGTCTTGTTGTCGGATGAAACCGAAAACTTGACTTGGCATGTTGGTGCCTTTTGGAATGCTGGTAAGACTGGCAACCTCGAGACTGGTAACGATACCGCTTTGACCGGTCGTGTGGTCTTCCGTCCCTACATGGAAGACGGAGGTAATCGCATGGCTCACGTCGGCTTGGCGATTTCGCTACGCGAAGAAGAAAGTGAGGCCTATAGCGCTGACAGCGATGGCGGCATTCACCTCCTCGGCGGCGACGTTGTGAGTGGCCAGATGGCCGCTGATGATGGCGTGACCCTGATCGGCATCGAAGGTGCTATTCAGGAAGGTCCGATCTCGGGTCAGTTCGAGTTCGTTCAGGCTAGTGGCGATGACGACTCCATCAGTAGTTGGTACCTGCAGGGTTCCTACTTCCTGACTGGTGAGTCGCGTGGTTACAAGACTTCGAGCGGCGCTTGGGACCGTGTCAAGCCGAATACCCCGTACGGAAACAACGGCAACGGCGCTTGGGAAGTCGCAGCTCGCCTGGGTTCGATCGACCTTTCGGAAGTTGCGGCGGATAACGAAGCGAGCACTATGGCGCTCGCGCTTAACTGGTACCTCACAAACTACACCCGCATCGGTTTCGATATCTACACCGCCAGTTCCGATGCTCTCGCAGAAGATGTCACGGCCGCAGTGATCCGTTTCGGCCTGGACTTCTAAGATAAAGAGCCCCGCTTGTCCGTGAGCTTTGTAAGAGGCGCCCCTTCGGGGGCGCCTCTTCACTTATTTAGGGGCCGATCGGTCAGTAAGTTTTAGTTCTGGCTGCGAGTCTGCGCCTTCTTGCGCTTATCGTCGAGCTAGACTGGATCGATGCTTATCCCTGCTCTAGCGAGTCTATTTATCTGGCCAGCGCCTCTTTTTCAGGAAGCGGAAGTTCAGAACATGATTCCGGAGGATCTTGCCGATGCCTGGCGCGGCAACTTGGATCGCTGGACGATTGAGAATGGTGAGCTGATTGGCCGCACGACCGAATCGCTTGCGCGCACCGAATATCTGTTCTGGAACGGCCAAGCGAGCGATTTCGAATTGCGCTTTGAGTACCGCATTCGCGGAGGGAACTCGGGTGTGCAGTATCGATCTGTTGAGTTGCCGGGTGGCGATGTTACGGGTTACCAAGCCGATATCGAGGATGGTCCAAACTACACCGGCATTCTCTACGAAACGGGTGGGCGGGGGATTGCGGCCAAGCGCGGCGAAGTCTTGCGTTGGGATAAAGAAGGTAAGCGCGAGGTGGGGGCAAGCCTTGGTTCTTCTGACGATCTGCAGGCGAACATTAGCGGTGGGGATTGGAATGCCTACCGCATTGTGGCAATTGGCGGGCGCCTAGTGCACGAGATCAACGGTGTGCGAATGGTTGACGTGATTGATCATCACCCCGCGCGCGCGCGCAGTGAAGGCGTGTTCTGCGTACAGCTGCACTCTGGGCCGCCCATGGAAGTGCGCTTTCGCAAGATGACGCTGACCGACTGCACTGGAATTTCGGCGGATGACTTACTTGGTCCGTGGGAATCAGCGAGTGACTTGGGCATGCAGCCGGAGTGGATCTGGACAGCTGCGAATTCGGTTGATGAAGAGCGCCGTTGGTTCCTTTGCCCTTTCAAGTTAGATCAGGAGGCGGAGGTAGTTGGTGGTCTATTCGCTGGCGACAACCATCACCGCGTCTTCATCGATGGTCGTCCGCACGGCGGAGGCGACGATTGGTCACGCGCCGAGCCGTTGCAGACTGGTATGACGCTGCAAGCAGGGTGGCACGCACTTGCCGTTGAGGCTTGGAACGACGGTGGTATTGCCGGCCTGGCCGGGCGTCTGGAGTTGCAGCTTTCGGACGGCAGTCGTCGCACGTTGAGCACGGGAGCGGACTGGAAGGTTTTTTCCAAAGCGCCGGAGGGTTGGCCAGCTCCAGATCTCAACGTGCTTCCTGAATCGATGTCGGTCTACAGTTTTGGTCAGGCGGGTGATCACTCGGGCCCGTGGGGCAATGTGCTGGCTCCCAAGCTGGCGCCGGCACCGGAGAGTATCCGTGTTGCGCCGGGTTTTGTGGTTGAGCGCCTCTATTCGGCGCAGCACGGTGAGGGCTCATGGGTGGCGATGACTTTCGGACCTGAGGGCCAGCTCTTCCTATCGCCCCAAGCCGGCCCGCTGATGAAGTTTGATCTTTCTCGACAGATTGGCACAGCTCTGCGCCCTGCCGATGCAAACGCTGCGCCCGGCGCGCACGTTGCTGAGCTAGATCCGCCTAGCCTCGTTTCCTTCCCAGTGCGCAACGCACAAGGGCTGGAGTGGGCATACGATTCGCTATACGTAAACGTTGTGGCGCCAGTCGATCAGGATGGTGGCTTTCATCGCATTTCTGATTCGAATGGTGATGGTCGTCTTGACCGTCATGAACATCTGGTTCGGTTCGGCCCTCCGAACGAGCACGGCGTACATGGCATTCGACTGGGGCCGGACGGTGCGCTTTACGTTATTAATGGCAATTATGTGAAGCCGCCGATAAATCTCGCCGGTGAATCGGTTCTCGTCGATGGTCCCGTTACGCGCATTGACGAGGATGTGTTGCTGGAGCGCCACTGGGACCCGCGCGGTCACGCACATGGGATAATGGCGCCGGCAGGTGTGCTCTACCGTACGGATGCTGAGGGTAAAGAGTGGGAGCGTATCGCGATCGGCATGCGCAACTGCTACGACATTGCGATCAGCGCCAGCGGCGAAATATTCACCTATGACGCGGACATGGAGTGGGACTTGGGGATGCCCTGGTATCGCTCGCCACGCGTGTTGCATTTGATCCCTGGCGGTGAGTACGGCTGGCGTTCCGGTTCTGCCAAATGGCCGGAGCAGTATCCAGATAGTCTTCCATCGCTACTCCAGACCGATCTTTCGTCGCCTGTTGGCGTGGAACTTGGTGAAGGAAGCGCCTTTCCGGAGCGCTATCAGCAGGCGCTCTTCCTGGGCGATTGGGCCTGGGGCCGTATCACGGTGGCGATGCTCGAGCCGGATGGCGCCAGCTACACCGGTCGCTACGAAGATTTCTTGCAAGGCCGCGGTGTCACTGTGACTGATCTAGAGTTTGGCCCCGATGGGAACTTGTGGTTCATCACAGGCGGGCGTGGCACACAGTCTGGTCTCTACCGCGTGCGTCCGATCGAGCCGAATGCCGCCCCGACTCATTTGGCCAATCCACCTCTTCTCGCTGAGCGTCATGCCCTTGAAGGGTTGACATCAACTGGTAGTGAGGTCATCGACTCGTTGGCTTCGTCTGATCGCACGTTGCGTTATCTTGCACGTCAGGCGATCGAGCGTTCAGGTGTGGAGGCAGCACTGATGCTCACGCGCATCCGTAACGCCAACGCTCACCTGCCGCTGGCGGCAAGCCTAGCTGCACTGCGTGCGGGCGCGAAGATCGACTCAGAAACTACGCTGGCGCGTTTGATGCAGCTAGACGCTCCGGTGCTGGAAGCTAGCGAAGAGCATTGGTTGGCTTTGCGCTGTGCAATGTGCTTAGCGCAGCAAGGCGGTGATCTGGGCGTCTTCGCCACCAAGATGATGGCTGGCTTCCCGACTGGTGACACCATTTTTGATCAGGAGCTTGCGCGATGCTTGACTGCGGTCGATGCAATCGATCCCGGTGCGCTGTTCCCATTCTTGAGCTGGCAGTTCAGCCAGGAGACCCGTATTCACTACGGGGCTTTGCTTGCTGAGCTGGCTGGGCACTTTGATATCTCGCAGGCTGTGGCTTTTCTTATGTGGGAAAAGCAGATGGTACAGATCCAAGGAGGCGCTAGCGCCGGTGGCTTCATTCGTGCAATCGGGCAACGTGCTCGCGAGAAGATGAGCGAGGAGGTGCTTTCTGCTACCGATGAGGTGATGTCCTCGCTTGCTGTCGATCCGGCGCCAGAATTGACTCCTGTCGGCCGCGATCACGTGCAGGATTGGACACTGCGCGAACTTAGCGCGGCGCTGGATGGCAAGAGTGGTGATATTGAACGCGGGTCCGACATTTTTGCGCAGGCATTGTGCATTCAGTGCCATCGTGTCGCTGGTCGCGGAGGTGTACTGGGGCCAGACTTGACGGCATCTGCACTGCGTTTCAGTCAGTCAGATCTACTCGAAGCCATTCTGGATCCTGCCAAGGATCGCACGGACCAGTATGGCAATCTGATGATGCCCGAAGATTTACTCGATACCTTTACGGCAGAGGAGGTCGCGGATTTGATGGCGTATCTCGAAGCGGCTGCGCGCTAGAGCGCTTTGCGCGGTGGGATGATCGCGTTCGAAACCAGCAATCCGGTTACAAGTGCGAGTGCTACCGAAAAGACAGCAAACCCGTCCTGCAGTCCGCGCAGCGGATCCCCACCGTCCTTCATCAGCTCTGTAATCGACAGAAAGCCTAGTGATCCCGGAACTAGCACCAGAATGCCGGGTAATCGCGTGATTGTGGCCGGTCGATCTAAGGCGCGTGCGTAGAGGTTAGAGCCTGCGCCTACGATCAGAGCGCTCAGGAAGACCCCAAGTTCCCGGCCCAGTTCAGCTATGCCGGCTTGCAGGGCCAGAAAGGGGGCAAAGACAGCGAGCGTGATCCAGGGAAGGTCGCGCTTCTGTGCTTGGAAGAGAATTCCGAGGGTTACGCCGGCGATGCCAATTGCTCCATGCGTTACCCATGGTTTCCAGGGTGAACCGGGATCCACGTAAGGCGTGATTCCGATCAGCTGATCAATCGCGGTGCGCCCGGCGAGCACCCCGAAGGTCAGCATCATGAGAAGGAGGGCCGACCACGCAAGGCGCGCAGTTCCGCTGACTAGGTTTCGCTGCGCGAGCTCTGAGACGGCGATCGTCATGGAGAAGCCCGGGAGTAGAACAATCAGTCCGGCCAAGGTGGCGACGTCGGCGTCGGCGCCGTCCATGATGTGCGCGCCGCCCGCTGCAGTAACCGCGACCAGGGCTGCTCCGAGTAGTTCGTGCAGCCCCAGCAGTTCTTGGCGCGGGCCAGCGACCATCAGGAAGAGGCCGAGCACAAAGCCAGCCGCCCCGGCCAAGATCATCTCATTTGGTCCGCCACCGAAGAAGATCGATGCGGCGGCTGACGATAAACCGAAGCAGAGCATTTGCAGTGCCCGACCGTAAAGCGGTGGCTGCTCATCGATTTCGTCGATCTTTCGAATCCCGTCAGCGGGGGTCATGCGCTTGTCCACGACTTCGTTCCACAGCTGGTCGAGCCTTGCCAGCTTGTCAAAGTCCTGTTCGTTGCGATGGAGTCGGTAGAGGTGCGCGTAGCCGTCCTCGCCGGGCAGATCGAAGCTCACCATTAAGGCGGTTGGCATGGCCATGCTGTGCGCTTTCAGGCCCATTTCCTGTGACAACACATTCATCACGGCTTCCAAGCGATTTGCTGGAGCTCCGTAGATATGTAGCGCTCGACTCAGCTTGAGGGCGAACTGCACGCCTTCTTGCTTGTCTTTCGGCAGATCGGCGGTGGGTGGCGCCATGGCGCGGGCATTGTCCATTGGAATTGCCGAAAAGCAATCCCTGAGCGAGTCATCCTGATTTTTTTACCGAAAGTCCTCAAGTTTGAGCGCCGTTCTGCCGCCAAGAGCGAAGAAGGGAGTCCTGGAACGAGGGTGGCAGGGATAGGGAGAGATTCCTGCCGCCTGACTTTCTGGGAGCGCCTGGAAAACCAAGGGATAAGAAGATTTTGAAAATTTAGCTGAAGACGGCGCGATGGCTTCCGAGAAGGGGGGGTCATGCGTCGTCCCCCCGCGATCCTCATTGTCCTTGCCTGTGCTCTGCTGGGCGCAATTCCGCGTCTCCCAGCATCGACCACAGCGGTTTCTGGCCTTTCTGACCTCTGTCAGAATGCTGACCTCATTTGCGAGGTCGAAGTGCTGGACCAGGAGTACTTGGATCTGGGTGACGGCCGGATCGAAACGCGATACACCTTTTCCACGGTCCTGCCTATGAAGGGAGCGATGAGTTCTGTGCAGGAGGTGCGGATTCCGGGCGGTGAAGTCGGTGCGCGAGGTCTATTCGTTCCAGGGATGCCCCGGTTTGAGAACGGGCAACGCGTGATACTTTTCCTCACCGAGGAAGGGACGCATGGTTGGCGCACCCCGGTCGGCCTGGAGCGCGGAGCCTATGCTGTCCAAGTAGACGCTGAAGGGATGAATCAAGTTGTTCCGATGGCTTCGCACTGCGCAGCGGAGTCGGATTGCGGTCCCGGTCACGGTCACGGTGAGGCAGCCTCGGCGACTCAGTCCCATGACGACTTCGCCCAGCGCAGCTTCCGCGAGCTCCGCTAGTCGCCGACGCAAGCTTGAAGAAGGCCGCCGGAGCCGGGCAGCGCGTGATACTCTTCCTCACCGAGGAAGGGACGCATGGCTGGCGCACCCCAGTCGGCCTGGAGCGCGGAGCCTATGCTGTCCAGGTGGGCGCGGAAAGGGTCAATCGAGTCGTCCTGATGACTTCGCACTGGGCGGGGTCGGATTGCGGTTACAGTCACAGTGAGCCATCTTCGGTGACCCAGTCCCATGAAGACTTCGTCCAGCGCATCTTCCGCGAGCTCCGCTAGTCGCCAGCGTAGCCTGAAGAAGACCGTCCGGACCGGAACGGTTTACTTGGCTTTGGCTCTAGCCTCCTGGTTTGTTGGGGCGGGCATCGTCGAGGCCTACGTGCGCATACAGCTTGGAGGCAAGACTCTGTATCACGACGATCCGAACATCGTGATGCAGCTTGATCCGAACTCCTTCTCGGGTCTAGATGGAGAAGCGGTGCGCAGCGCTGTGCAGTTGTCGATGGCGCAGTGGAACTCGGTCCCGCGCAGTGCGCTGAACTTCACTCTGGGCGTAGATGTCTCTGGCGCGGACTACACCGGGAATAACCACGTCATTTACTACGACCCGAATAATAACAGTGGTTGGTTCGGTGGTGGGAGTATGACGGTGGCGGTCACTCCGATTCAATACTCCACGGGAAATGGGAAGATTCAGGACATCGACGTCATCTTCAATGGGCGCCGATGGGATTTTTCGACAGGCATCGTCCCGGGAGATTTTGACATCCAGGATGTCCTGACTCACGAGCTTGGTCATGTAGCCGGCCTCGATCACTCACCGGTGCATGGCTCGTCGATGTGGCCATACGTCGCTCCTGGACAGTGGTTGCATCGGTCGATCACGGAAGATGACAGGTCAGGTGCTGTGGCAGTGGCGCGCCAGGGTGGCTTCGCTCAGATGCGCGGTACATTGCGTCGCGCGAACAGTAATCCAGTGGGAGGTGGTGCGGTCGGTGCGATTCGCGCTGATGACGGCCGTTTGGCTGCAGTCGTGCTGACTGCAAGTAATGGTGACTGGGTAATCAAGGATTTGCCTTCGGGCGACTACCACTTGTATACCACTCCGCTCGAAGGGGTGACTTCGCAGTCGCAACTGACCGGTGATGGCATAGTCGAAACTGATTTCGGCGCAGCTTTTCATGGCGGCATCAGTTCGCCGCATCAGATTACGCTTAGTCAGGGTGAAAACCTGAACGTTGGCAATCTCGTGGTTGCAGCGGATGCCGCCGTGCGCGATAACTTCAATCATCCGCTTATCCTCGCGCGGGGTGGTCCGACTAAGTCGATTTACATCCCCGGTGTGAATTTTAACGGTGGCGTGGGGTCAATGATTGAGTTCAGTCCGTACATCACGCTGGGGCCCCTCACTTCGGACAATACGCTGTTCAGTGCACCAGTGACTGTCGCACCGAATTGTCCTCCTGGAAGCTACGATATTTACATTTCACTCGCCAACGGTGAGCTTGAGTGTGTCCCCGGAGCAATCGAAGTGGTGGAAGCTGCTCCCGAGCTCTCGGGCATCAGTGCGACGGAGGCTAATGCGCTTGGCGGGGAGTGGATTGAGGTCTACGGATCCGACTTCGCCGAAGATGCGATGGTCTTAGTTGGTGGTCGCCTATCGAACGATGTTCGCTGGCAAAACGCGAACACGCTGCGTGTGCTTACACCTAAAGGAGACTCTGGAGAAGCTGACGTTGTCGTACAGCATCCCGATGGTCAAGAGGACCGACTTGAAGATGTGCTGCGTTACATCACGGTTCCGGTTTACGAAGAGCTTTTCCCACGTGCGGGCAACCTTGGTGGGGGAACGCGTATGCGTTTGGTTGGCTCCGGATTCAGTGGCGGCATGATTGTTCAAGTCGGTGGTAAATCTGCAAGTTACAGGTTGCTTTCAACTCGCGTTATTGAGATCACTACGCCTCCGGGCGATATGCTCGGTACCGTTAGTGTGCGCATTGAGAACTCGGAGGGGCACGTCGAGGAGCAGTCTGATGTCTTCGAGTACGTCGCATCCGAAGATCCTGATATCGCGAGTTTCACTCCGCGTACGGGCAAGCGTTCAGGTGGCACCGAAGTTAATCTTTTTGGTGACAACCTCGCTTCGGGTGCGCGTGTGCGCTTTGGCGTTGATCCGATCACTGTGCAGGGTGGCCGCTACGCTGGTGGCGTGCAGCGCATCAGCGCTGCGGAGCTGCGTTCACGTACGCCAGGCGGATCGACGGGCGAGTTTGCAGTAGTGGTCGAGATGCCTAATGGTCAGGGCGCCATCGCCAACTCTTTTTTCTCCTATCAGCCAGCCGCCGGTGGAGGAGGCTGTGGTGGCGTGGCTCAGGGTGGCGCACCTGGGGAGCCGGTGGACTGGTTGCCGATCGTTTTGGTGGCGGTGTGGGGCTGGCGGATCTCACGTCGACAGAGCTCTGAAACGAAGTCTGGCTGCGCGCGTTAGAATCCAGTGATGCAGCGGATCTGCGGGCTTCTTGCGATGGTGGCGATTCTTTCGTCATGTGGCGGTCAGGAAGAGTCGATCGACTCGAGCCCCCCTCCTGTTTTCGTAATCGGTATGGATGGTTTGGAGTGGGACGTGATGATGCCGTTGCTCGAAGCCGGCCGCCTACCGCACTTCCAGGCGATGATCGAACGGGGCGTTGGCGGCGGTCTCGAGACTTTCCAGCCGACTTTCTCGCCCGTAGTCTGGACTACGATTGCAACGGGAGTAACTCCACAGCGTCACGGAGTGCTGAACTTTTCGGAGCCCATTCCGAATGGTTTGCCGTACACCTCGAATGCGCGCAAGGTGCCGGCAGTCTGGAATATCGTGAGCGACGCGGATCGCAGCGTACTTTCCGTGGGTTGGTGGGTTTCGTGGCCGGCTGAGCCGGTCAACGGTCGTGTGGTTGCAAGTTATGCGGCGCAGGCTCAGGGGCAGGTTTTTTGGAAGGCGGGTGTCTGGGAGGAAGGTCTTCCGGAGATGACCTACCCCGAAGATCTAATCTACGACGTCTTACCGCTGCTCGAAACGGGTGCGCCGACAGGCCCGCTCCGTGAGGCTTATGACAGCAGTTTCAGTATCATCCCAGGTGAGGCGCGTAAGGGATCGCAGGATCCAGTCGATCCGTGGGAGTTCCCGCGCATTCGCGATAGCTTTTTCCGTATCGGTTATCACGGTGATGCCACGCACCTAGCGATCTTCGAACAGGAGCTCGCTAAGGATATTGCTGACCTGAACATGGTTTACTTTGGGCTGCCCGATGTTGCGGGGCATTTTTGGTGGCGTTATTACCAGCCGGAGGAATTTAAATACGCGATTCCAAAGGAGCACGTCGATCTACTGCGTAAGCGTATCGATGCTGCCTATGAAGCCGCCGACTCTTGGCTCGGGCGTATCGTTGAGGCTGTTCCGGCGAATGCTCGCTTTCTAATCGTATCGGACCATGGCATGCATGCAGCCAACCGTCGCAACCCGCAGCACCCACAGTCTGGGGCTCACGAGGACGCTCCTCCGGGCGTGCTAATCGCCGCTGGCCCTGGCATTGCGGCACGTGGCCTTCTGTCCGAGGTTGAATGGCGTTACCCGGTGCGCTTCGGTCGCCAGCAGCGTGAAAATGTGCTGCGTGCTCCCGAGAAAATAGGCAGCGTCTTTGATGTCACACCCACGGTGCTGCACTGGATGGGCTTACCTTATGCGGCAGACATGAGCGGCAAACCGCTTGTGGCGCTTTCCAAACCAGGGGGTGAGTTGGAGTCGGAGCGTTCGCCAGTGGGTACCTATGCGACAGGGTTCCGTCCTGCAACTAGGCCAAGGGTGCCGAAGGACGGGTTGAACGAGTCATTCGAGGAGAGCTTCCTTGAGCAGCTCGGTTACTCCGAGGCTGCGGAAGGAGAGGCGAAGGGACAGCGGGAAGGCGGCAACTGAGCCCTTGTGGCTCGGTGCTAGACTGCGCGGGATGTTCTCCCGTGTCCTGCTGGCAACGGACTTCTCCGAGCATTCGGAGCAGGCCTATCCCTGGGCTGCGCAACTTGCTGCCTCTAACCAGGGAACTGTCGTCCTTATCCATGTGCTCGAAGGCGACTTGGTTGCTCACGCACCGCTGTTTGCCGGCTACATGCAAACTGATGCGCTCGATATGGGTCGTTACCGCGAGGAGTTTGAGAAGGCTGCGCAGACCGCGCTCGACGCTTCAGCCGAGAAGATACGTGCGTTAGGAGCTGAGGTTGAAACCCATTTTGTGCAGGGCAAACGTGCCAGCGAAACGCTGGTGCGTTCGGCTGAAAATCTCAACTGCAATGTAATTGTGATCAGTACACATGGCCGTGGTGGACTTGCTAAATTTCTGCTCGGATCGACGGCTGAGAAAGTGGTGCGAATCGCGCGCTGTCCCGTGTTCACGATTCACCTTGAGGACCCCGTGCTGCAGGGCGACTGATGGCCGCGTCTTCCAAGAGCTTGCCGGGCCCGGTGGTCGCCTTTGATATCGAGGTGGCAGGCCTGGAATGGGAAGAGGTCGATGAGGCCTCTCGGCACTATCTCATGTCGCGTGAGCGGCGCCGTTCTGGCGCGGAATCCGTGGACGTTGAAGCGTTGCAGCATCGTTTAGCGTTGGTGCGAGGCATGGGTCGTGTCGTGGCGATTGGTATGTGGAATATGGACAAGGACCAGGGTGCCGTTCTTGTGCACGGGAGTGGCTGTCGATGGGAGGAGTTCGACGAGATGCCTGGTACACGCGTCTATCGCGGTAATGAGCGCGAGCTGCTTGAAGAGTTCTGGAAGCTTGCTCAGACCTGGGGGGCGGTTGTGACTTACAACGGGCGTGCCTATGACGGGCCAGTGCTCATGACACGTTCTGCCATGCTTGGCGTGGCGCCGAGCCGTCAGCTGTGTGGTTATCGTTATCGCGTGACCGACCATTGTGATTTACTCGACTTGCTTAACTTCCAGGGCGCGACCCGCGATAGCTACTCACTGGATTATTGGTGCCGTCGTTTCGGCGTCGAGTCACCGAAGGGAAAGATGGATGGTTCGATGGTAGCGTCCAAGGCGCGCGATGGGCACTACGACGAGATCGCGGAGTATTGTCTACGTGATACTCGTGCGACAGCGGACCTCTTTCGTCGTCTGGAAGGGACTTTGGTTCCACTCTTTCTGCAGCAGTAAGTCCCCATGGAGGGGGAGATATGGCACGCTTTCTTCCTCTCGTTTTGCCTCGGACTACACACCTCTGGTGTGTGCCACACGTGGCCGAGCAATTTCCCAGTGAGCGTCCGCGCTTTGCGCATGGGGATCCACGCGAGCATGTTCCGCATACCTGCGAGCGTCTCGTCGAGTATGGCGAAGGATTGTTGCCGTGGGGGGCGTTGGATGGAGATCTGCTGTTGGTCCCGGCGCCGCGTCCTGGCGAGGAGGCGGCGCTACTGCTGGACATGCTCGAGTATCTGAGCGAGAATTTTCCGGTCCTGCTGTACCAGCGCGAGAGCCCCTTTTTTTCCAACCTCGTATGTGAAGGCGAGGCGCTGACACTATTGCCAGCAGGGCGCTTGCGCTTGCTTCTGCGTGGATCGGCATGGGCCGAGCGGCGGCCGGGCCCCAAGGGCTCGTTACAAAATCGAGTTTTTCTATCGCTGGCACTCGATCTGTGGCGCAGCGCCATCTTGCTTGAGCGTTACGAGGAGCAGTCGCGGCTGGTAGGCGATCTGCGTCTTGAGGGCGAGTTAGATCTACTTGCGGACGGTGCGGGGCGCGAAGTCGTCGAACGCGGTAAGGCCGCCTTCTGTTGGTCGGGGTCGGTGCCGTCGCGCGTGCACTTGCCGTGGTGGGCAGGGCGCTCGGCGCTTGATTGGCGCATTAATCAGCGGGCGTGCAAAGCTTGGCCGAAGGCGTGGCGTTCAGTTGAAGTGCAGGTGCGCTTGGGTACACGTTACCGTCGCTTGTCGGCGGCCGAGTATTTCGAAGCTTTTAAGCGTAGTGGCTCAGCGCGCCGAATCTTGCTGGCCCGCTAGTTTCGAGCGGAATGCCGCGAGACGTTCTTGAAAGCGTACTTCGAACCGAGCGTCAATGAGAGGCGCATGGACCGCGGCGTAGCTCGCGCGCGCGGATTCAGTCAGTGAATCATCTTGCGGAGATTCCGCGATCACGCGTGCGAGATCACGCGCCGCATCTTCGACTCCACGGGTTATGCCGTCGACGTCAATTAGGATCAGCTCGCCCGATGCACTCTGGCGAAAATTGCTGCGCTTCGCGTCACGCAATCCCACTCCCGTGCGGTGAAGTCTAGAAAGGTAACCCGCAATTTTGGGGAGTTGCTCGAGGGTAGGCTCTTCTCCCGGAACCCAGGTGCTTGCGATCCATTCTCCGTTTGGATGCGGCAGGTACGCTAGCGGACGACTGGACGGCAGAGCGAGGATTTCAAGCCAAGCCAGCGCGCGATAGGCCGCGCGGCCCGGTCCTGCGCCCAGGCTGCGGCGCACATTCTGCCAGGCACCACTGCGCGGATAGAATTTCCAGACTGCCTGTGTAGTGGCCACAGTGCTGCTGCGCGGTCCTTCGCTTAGTGGTTGTGCATCGACAGGTAGCGGCCAGGCAGGGGGAGCTTCTTCGAAGCCACGCCGGCGGACTCCGGATCCTTCGGCAATGAAATTCGAACAGGTACGCAAGGCGCGTCGACTGCGTTGCCAGGCTCGCCGTTCGCGTGTGCGCGTGCTGCGACGAAGCAGGTCTTCGACTTGCCAAGAGGGCAGTAGCTCATCGTGTGCAGCGAGCAGGCTGCTGGCCCACGGTTCAGCTTGTTCGGCAGGCATGGCAGAAAGTATTCGCGCCAGGGCAAGATAGATCTTCTCGGTCGGAGGTGGCAGCATGCTGACTGTTGCGTGGCCGAGATCGAGGGGTAGCAGTGTGAGGCCGTTTTCAGTTTTGACCCACAGTAAATCACTCAGGGCAAGATCGCGGTCTACCCAGCGCTCGTGATGCAGGCGTGCGAGGCCGGCAGCTGTGGCATCGTTGGCTTGCGCGGCTTTGCCTTCGAAGTAGTTGCGTGCGAAAAGTCCGAGTTGCGGGCGCAGTTGTTGGGCTTCGACCCGCACTCCCACGCCCAGTCTTGGGGCGAGCAGGCGCCAGGCTTCGGCCTCACGCTCGGCAGGTGCATTCGAAAAGTGCCGGCGGAGAGCTTCGCCCCGTCGGCGTGGGTGCGCAATTTTGAGTAGCCAGCCATCTGGGGCCGCGTCGTGGACCTCAGCTTCCAGTCGCAGCGCGGTGCGGTGTGGGCTGATCCGCAGCAGTTCGCCTTCTCCATTGAGAGCGCGATCAAAAAGGCGTTGCATGCCGGGGCTTTGCGGACGCAGATCCTGCGCCTGTTCTTGGATCCAGGCGAGGTTCTCGGCGTGTTGGCCTTCCGGCATTGCGACACGCTAGCAGCCCAGTGCACTTCGTGCATCAGGGCGAGGTATTACTATGCAGGGCGGGCGTTGTGCCCGTCTGCCACCTTGATTCTGATTCGCGCCTACCTCGGCGAGATCCTGCGTCACCTCACACTAGTGCTCGCCGGCGTGGTCTTCCTGCTTGCCCTGGGCGCAGCAGTGAAGGCTAGTTCGACCGCGCAGGGCGCTCCGATTTGGGTAGCGCTCACACTAGTCCCTCTTTTCGTCGGCAACGCGCTACCTTACTTCTTCCCGGTCGGATTGATGACAGCTGTTGTGTTGACCTACGGTCGCATGGCGGCGGATCGCGAAGAGGTTGCTTTGCGTGCGGCAGGCTGCACGCCAGTCCGGCTCCTTCTACCGGCGCTCTTTGCTGGTCTTTTGCTGGTGATGGCGAGTTATCCGCTAACTTCGCGCATCATGCCTGACATCTATCGTGAGATGCGCGAGTTAGTAGTACGTTCGCAGATCGCGGCGATCGAAAACACTAATCCGGGTTCCAACGAGTTTCACTTCCAGGGCCTGCACCTTGTATGGAGTGACCGCGATCGTGATGGATCTTTCCGTGATGTAGTCGTTGCGATCGATCGTGAAACGGCTATCAGCGGGCCGCAAGGCGATGGCGCAGTGCAAGGTGGTCTACGATTGCGTGCCGACCGTGCACGCATGGATGTACGCGATGCTGAACTGGTTTTTCGTTTCGAACGCCTACGCACCCTCTCGGATGAGAGTGCTGATTCACCTTGGCAGGCGCGCAATACCGAGACAACCTGGCTAACCATCAACCTAGGGAGTTTGCTCACGGCTAAGGGAAATCAACAGCGTTTCCGACCGAAGGCGCTTTCATCCCGTGAGTTGAAGGAGTACCTGGTGGATTCCGCGGGCAAGAGGGAAGAAGACCTGCGCAAAGTGGAACTGGTGTATTGGCAGCGCTGGGCTAGTGCATGGGGAGCTGTGCCAGTCGCTCTATTGGGCGCGCTGATCGGTTGGCGACTGCGCCGTGGTGGCTTTCTAACAGGTTTTTCCGTTGCTTTAGCCGTACTACTTGCCGTTAACTATCCGTTGCACTTCTTGGGTGAGGGGCTCGCCCGTGGTGGAGATATATCGCCATTGGTGGCTGCCTGGCTACCTGTCTTGGGGCTTCTCGTCGTTGTTATTGGATTGGGCTTGCGTGGGAGGGGCACTTAATGCTGCATCGTCTCGATCGTTATGTGCTGGGCTCCTTCTTGCGCCATTGGGTGATTGTGGGGGCGGCCTTCGTCTTGCTCTTTACAGTGCTTGATTTGGTTGGGCACAGCGACGAAATCGGTGAATCCAAGAAGGTCTACGGAGCGGTTGGAGTCAATGTTTTCCGCTACTACCTGCTGAATGCACCTTTCTTTCTAGTGCAGTTTGCCCCTTACGTCACACTTCTTGCTGCGATCTCAACCGTAATGCAATTGAGGCGTAGTTTCGAGTGGACTCCCCAGCTAACTGCGGGACGCTCGGCGTGGAGAGCATTCCTTCCGATGCTGATTACCTCGGTGATAATCGGCCACTTTCTAGCTGAGCTGCGTGAGTGTGGCTTCCCACGTCTGCAACTTGAGCGCGCCCAGTTGCAGGCGCAGCTATTCGAGCAAGAGGAATGGCGGCCGCAGGAGCTATGGCTGCGCGGGCCGCGCGATCAGCGGGTGCAGATCGATATCTTTGAACCGAGTGGGTTTAACGATGCCAGTCTTCCGCGAGTGATCGGTTTGGAGGTCTTCTCCCTGGGTCCGCGCGGCGAAGATGTTTCGATTTACGCACGCGAAGCAATCTGGGATGGTAGCGGCTGGGAGCTTATTGACGGGCGGCGCACCTTGGCCGGCAACCGAGCCAGCGAGAGCAGTCTGTCTTACCTTGAAATGGAGGGTTTCCGCCCGCACGATCTAGTGCGAGCCTGGGTGGGGCAAAATCAGCCGCTTGAGCTGACGCGGCGCGATGCGGGTGAGTTGCTCGCGCGTGACTCCGGACACCGTCAGGCGGCCACGCTGCGCTGGAGCCTGTCGGTCGCACCCTGGGTGCATCTTGTGCTGCTGCTGATCGGTCTGCCCTATGTCCTCAACTTTGAACGCCAGTCTTCACTCGAAGGGGTGGCGGTCGGCTTGCTGCTGTGTGCGCTGTTTTTTGTGGTGGATTTCCTTTTTCAGGATCTTGGACAGCGTGGCGTGCTGACCCCATGGCTAGCGGGCATTGCGCCGGTGGTGATCTTCGGCAGTCTGGGGTTGCTGGGGCAGGGCAGGCTGGCGACCTGAAACGCGGTTTTGACAGAAATCGGAAGCGGCATCAGCCACAATACGGGCATGCGCGTTGCCCTGCTCGCCCTGCTGCCGCTTGCCGCCTGTGCCTCGTCTGCCGAAGAAGCGGAAGAAGCTGGCGACGCCGCGTTTCGCATGATGCGTTATCACGACGCCTACGCGGCGTATGCTTCGATCGAGGAGCCCTCGCTTGAGGTGCAAACTTTGGTCGAAGAATCTCGCTACCGTTCGATTATGCAGAGCGCGAGAGAGAAAGTGCACGTCAACGAGGTCGAAGAAGCGTTGCATCTCCTCGACCACCTTGAGCGCGAGCGCCCAGCTAACGAGGAAGTCTTGGAAATTCGTGACGCGGCTTATCGCCGGAAGGCTGCGCAACTGGCCGAGTCTGCCGAAAGTTTGCTTGACGATGGCTATCCGGAAGCGGCTATGCGTACCTACCGCGAATCACTGCGATGGAACTCCGAGAACGAAGCTGCTCAACAGGGCATGCGCGAGGCGGAGCGTTTGGCGGGCGCGCGTGCGGTACGTGGCGAAGAGCTTTACTTTGAAGGGCTAGATCAAATTCTGCAAGGCAAGCGTACGCAGGCGCGGACTTCCTTTGCGCACGCAGCCGAGTTACTAGGTCGAGATAGTCGTGCTGTTGCTCAAGTCGAGCAACTATCCGCTGATTTAGCATCTGAGCTCGCGCTCGAAGCACAGGTCATGCTCGACTCTGGCTTACTGGGTGGTGCTTGGCTCGTTCTTAGTGACGCGGTGCGTCTCGATCCGAGTAATCTTGACGCCGACTTGCTCTATGCTCGCGTTAACGAAGAGCTTGAGACGCGCCGCCTGATTAATCAGGCGGATATTCACGTACGTGGAGGTCGTATGGATGCTGCGCAGGCGTTGTTAGAGCGCGTGCTTGAACTGACCGGAGAAGACCGCGGGGGCCAAGTCACCGCTATGGCGGTACGCGCGGCTGAGGAAGCCGCGATTCGGGACTACAAGCTGGGGCGTGCCTGCGAGTTGGACAATCAGATCGTGCGCGCGGTCGCGCTGTATCAGAACATTCTGAGTGTCACCGAGGGTGGGTTTGAGGATCTACGCATCCGCGTCGATAGTTTGCAGCGGCGTATCGACTTGGCGGCTCAAGCCTATGCTATCGCGCGCGAAGCCGAGGCGGCTGATGACAGGGCGAGCTACATTGCGGCGCTTGAAGACTGCCTTGAGCTCGCCAGTGACTACCGCGATGCCTATGAGCGCTACAAGCGGGCGACTCTCAATTAAAGAGCGGTCAAGTTCGGGGATCTTCCCCGGTTGGTGGAGACGAAGGGGTTCGAACCCTCGACTTTTGCATTGCGAACACGGCGCTCTCTCAACCGAGCTACGTTCCAGCCGTTCGGGATATGGCACATACACTTGCGGCGCCATGAAGGCCGAATAGGATAAGCCAACTTTTGGGTCCGTCCATGTCTACCAAGCGCAAACTTGCTGCCCTACCATTTGATGTGCGCCCGGGAGAAGTTGCACAAAATTTTTCAGTAGTGTGCGACGGCGTGAAGCAAGCGGCTGCTGCTGGTGCTGGCTTAATGCTCTTGCCCGAGAAGTGGACGACAGGTTTCTTGCCTTCTTATACCTGCGCGATGCTTGCTGAGAGTGAGGCGGCACTTGTTGAAATTCACGATCTTGCCGAAGATTTGGCAATTACCGTAGTGGGATCGGCTCCAGCGGGGGAAGGTCTAAACGGTAAGCCCTATAACCAAGTGCATGTTCTGGGCGTGGGCGGCTTACGTCGCCCCTATGCCAAGCGTGTTTTGTTCTCGCCGACTGGCGAAGGGCGACAGGTGGCGCGTGGAGAAGAGCGGCCGCAGCAGATTGAATCCGCCGTCGGCTTATGCATGGCGCTGATCTGTTACGACTTGCGTTTCCCTGAACTCACACGCGATGCTTTCTATCAGCCGGTCGATTTTTTACTTGTGCCAGCGCAATGGCCACATCCGCGCACTGCAGTTTGGGAACTATTGTGCCGAGGGCGGGCCGCTGAAAACCAGCAATGGTTGTTGAGTTGCAATCGAGCTGGGCAGGCTGGGTTAGATGGTAAGCACTTAATGGACTTTCCGGGGACCGCTTTATTGGTAGATCCCTACGGTGAGATCGTTGCACGGTGCGACAATGGCGGCCTACTAATTGCCGAGGCTGATTTGGCGTTGGCGGCTGAGTGTCAGAAACGAGTGCCTTGTTTGCGCGACTTGAAGATGGCGGGGCTCATTCCTCCTCATGTTTTCTCTCCCGACTCCACGCGGGAGGATGAGGCGGGCGATCGATAGAATATTGAGTCCATGTTCGACGATTCTGCTCCCCGATCTTCGGCGCCACGGGCCGCAGCCAGTGCTGTCTGCTTTGTGCTGGCGGTCGCGATTGCGCTTTCTGCGCCGTCGTTGACGGACCCTCTGCTTCCGGGGCTAGTCTTTGTTGTACTGTTGCCTTGGGCGATGGCCTTCCTGGTGGCCTCGGCACTGGGTCGGATGCCGGCTTTTCGTGAGCCTCGTGTGGTCGCAATCGCAACTTCGATTGCCGTGGCGTTGCCCTGGCTGCTGGTTGCTGGCGCACCGCTTTCGCGTCACCCATGGATATTCTGGCTAGGGCTACTGCTCGCTGCGATCCTGCCGCTCTGGATCCTGCGCGAACGTGGCAGCGCATGGGTAGCCGTTGCTGCCTCAGTGCTGCTAATCGCTCTTCCGGAGAGCAACCCGAAGTACGGCAGTGGATCGGGCTTACGACCTTTGGTTGTCGTGGGAATGGACTCGGCTAACTGGCGTTTCATCGAGGAAATGACCGCTGCGAATCCGGAGGACTTGCCGGCCCTGCAAGAGTTACGTCGCCGTGGCGCTTGGGCACCGCTTGAATCCCAAACTCCGACTGCATCGGCCCGCATTTGGACGATCCTGGGCACAGGGGTGAATGATGCCCAGAATGGCATCAAGAATTTTGGTAATCGTCGTTCGGATTTGCGCGCAGGGCGCGTTTGGGATGCCGTTGTCGATCCGAATGATGGTGGGCCTGCCGGAACGGCCGGTGTCGTGGCTTGGTTGATCAATACACCTCCGCCGCAGGCTGGTGAACAGCTAAACCTCAAGTTCAATACGCCGGGGTGGGTAACGGGTATTCGTGAGGCGCGTCCTAGGCCAGCGAATCCGGCGAAAGTTCTCGAGAGTGTCGGTGAGGATTCCACCAATCGCCCGGGTTATGCAGAGCTTTTCAGTGCGATGTGTTCCGCGATGGCGGTGGCCGACGCTAAACATGCATGGATGCACATCAGCACAGCTTTCGAGCTCATGTTCGGCAAGCTTTTTGGCGGTTTTGGTAAGGAGGATCTCATCTGGCGGATGAAGATCATGCGCGACCGCATCAATGCCGATGTATTTTTTGAGCTATCGCGTCGCTACGGGCCCGACTTTACTGCCTTTGTGATGTATGGAACTGATCAGATAGGCCACTTCTATTGGAAGTATCATGAAGCGAAGTACGGCGATGCAGACCTATTTCCGTCTGTGCGCCCGGTGGAGATTAGGCGCATGGGCGAGGCGCTGCGTGACTCTTATCGCGCATGCGATTTGGTGTTGAGTCGCTTGCTCGAGAAAGTCGACTTGGGCGAGATTACGCTGATGCTAATCTCGGATCACGGCATGCAGTCGTTGCCCGAATCTCGCGATGACAAGTTGCTGAAGCTGCGGGGCGGTGCGCTGCTTTACGCTGCTGGCGGTGGCGAAGATGGGGCAGGCGAAGAGATGATTGCTCGCTTTACGACCTCAAATGTTGATAAGGCTTTATACATCTCGGCCAAGGCTGAAGGTGAGTTGGGCCGTCGGCATCTCAACGAGCTTCGCGATGTGCTCGAGAGTTCGCGGAATCTTGATGTCGGACAAGCTTTGTTCACACTCTCATTCCCAGACAATACGGCGCAGGCTTCACTGCGTGTAGACTTCCTCGAGGAGAACCGCAATACGCTAGACATGGATCACCAATTGCAGGTGGGGGAAATGGTTGGCGACGCAAGCGATCTCTTCGAGATTGAAACGCGTTCTGGTCGACATCACCTGGACGGCTTCTTCCTTCTTGCTGGCCATGGAATCGCTGAGGGCAAGTGGCTTGAGAGAGTCTCCATCTACGACGTGGCGCCAACCATGCTGCACGTTCTCGGGAAGCCAGTGCCGAGTGATCTCCCCGGTCGTGTGGTGATCGAGGCATTCACCGATGAGCATCAGGCGGCCTATCCAGTTCGCTTGGTGCCCGGAGGGTTGACGGATCCCATTCGGGCCCGCTCGGCGAGCGAGGTTGAGGCCGAACTCGAGCGTCAGAAGCTAATTGAAGAAGGCTATATCACTGCGGATGACCCCGTAGCGGGTGATGGCGAGTAGGGTCGGACTCGAAGCCAGTGAATCATGGATTCCCCTCTGGGGTAGGGTGGAGCGCAGGACTACAATCCTGTGTTTCGGGCGGCTGAGTCGGCCGCCGGAAAAGTAGTCCAAGTGACCCTTCTGAAATGAGCAAGGTTTACATCGTCTCCGCCTGCCGTACCCCGATTGGAAAGTTCCAGGGTGCACTCGCTGGGTTCCGTGCACCCGAACTTGGTGCGTTAGCTGCATCGGCAGCTTTATCGCGTGCCGGTGTCAGTGGCGACGTTCTCGACGAGGTTATCCTCGGCAACGTGCTTCAGGCAGGTGTGGGCCAGAACCCAGCACGTCAGGCGGCGCGCGGCGCGAGTATCCCCGATGAAGTCGCGCCCTTCACTGTCAACAAAGTCTGCGGCTCTGGCCTCAAGTCGGTCATGCTTGCTGCACAGTCGATCAAGGCGGGCGATAGCCACTTGGTGCTCGCTGGCGGCATGGAATCAATGAGTCAGGCTCCTTATCTCATGCCTTCCGCGCGCACCGGCGCCCGTTTGGGTGATGCAAAGCTGGTCGATGCAATGGTGCACGATGGTCTCTGGGATGTGTACTCAAATAAGCACATGGGGCTCACTGGCGAGCTGGTTGCCAATGAGTATGGGATTAGTCGAAGGCAGCAAGACGAGTTTGCTGCCGCCTCGCACGGGAAGGCGGCTGATGCTTGGGATGCAGGCAAGTTCGACGCTGAGACTTTTGACATTTCAGTGCCACAACGCAAAGGCGACCCGCTAATTGTGCGCCGCGACGAAGGTGTCCGCGCTGGAGCGACCGCTGAAGGCCTGTCCAGTCTCCGTCCGGCCTTCGCCAAGGATGGCTCGGTTACTGCAGGTAACGCTTCGCAGATCTCCGATGGTGCGTCGGCGCTGATCGTGGCTTCTGAGTCCGCGGTCGAAAAGCATGGCCTCAAGCCACTGGCCGAGATTAGTGCCTATGCTGCCGGTGGTGTAGCGCCGGAGTGGGTCATGATGGCGCCCAAGGTTGCTGTTGAAAACCTCGAAGCGCGTAGCGGTATGTCGCGTCATGACTTCGATTTGATCGAGATCAACGAGGCCTTTGCGTCGGGCGCTTGCTCGTTGCTGAAAGCGCTTGATCTCGATGCTAATAAAGTGAATGTGAACGGTGGCGCCGTCGCATTGGGTCATCCGATTGGTGCGAGTGGCGCGCGCATCTTGGTCACTTTGTTGCACGCCATGGCTGATCATGGTGCCATGTCTGGCCTTGCCACCCTTTGTCTTGGGGGTGGTAATGCAGTCGCTCTCGCCGTCAAGTCCTGCTAGTTCTGCAACCTCCGCACATACATGTCTGACACGCTGAACGTTTCTGTCATCGGAGCCGGCACCATGGGTAATGGCATTGCCCAGGTCTTTGCCGACTTTGGCCATAACGTCATTTTGATCGACTTGAGCGAAGAGTCATTGGATCGCGGTGTAGCCGCAATCGCCAAGTCATTAGCTCGATTTGTCAAAAAGGAAAAGAAGACGCAGGAAGAGGTAGATCAGATTCTGGCACGCATTGGCACTGCCACTGATACTTCCGCAGGCGTCGCTCATGCCGACCTTGTTGTCGAGGCTGTATTTGAGAGTGAACAGGTCAAGATGGACATCTTCCGTACGCTTGACGAATCCGCTCCGCCGCACGCTGTGTTGGCTTCGAATACCTCGTCAATATCGATCACGAAGATTGCGAATGCGACTAAGCGCCCCGAGCAAGTGATCGGTATGCATTTCATGAATCCAGTCCCACTGATGAAGCTGGTTGAGATCATCAAGGGTGAGCGCACCAGTGATGAGACCCTTGAGAAGACAATTGCTTTGTCGGAAAATCTTGGCAAGGTCGTGGGTATTGCAGAAGACTACCCTGGGTTCATTGCCAACCGTATTTTGATGCCGATGATTACCGAGGCTGCATTTGCGCTTATGGAGGGAGTTGGCACGCGTGAATCGATCGACACTGTGATGAAATTCGGCTGCAACTTCCCAATGGGGCCGCTGACTCTTGCGGATTTCGTCGGCCTGGATATTTGTGTCAACATTCTGGACGTACTGCATGATGGATTAGGCGATCCCAAGTACCGTTGTTGTCCGCTGCTGCGTCGCATGGTCGAGGCTGGCAAGCTAGGTGTGAAGAGCGGCGAGGGTTTTTATTCCTACGGCGACTAGGTCTCACGCTTTTTGTCACAGATCAAGCACTGGAGCCATTTCCTAGTAGATCCTAAAGTAAGAGGTGCCAGGGGCGCCGATTTGTTCACCTAGACGAACATGCACAAGACTGAAAACACTCTGACGCGCGTCGAGACGGCTTTATCCGTCACGCGTTGGGATTCTGCATTGTGTGCGGAAATTCGTTCTGCCTATCACGAGGCCACGACGCATGGCGTTTTTGTTGCGATGTCTACTCCGGAGCGGCTGGCCCGTTTCATGGAAAAGCACGTCTGGGCTGTCTGGGACTTCATGTCTCTAATGAAGGGTGTGCAGGATGTGCTCGCTCCGACCACACGTCCTTGGTTGCCTGCTGCGCACGCCGATTTGGCACGTCTAGTGAATGAAATCGTTCTCGAGGAAGAGGGTGGTTTCCACGTGGATGGCCGTTCGGCTTCACATTTCGAGTATTACCTGGAAGCGATGCGCCGCGCTGGTTTGGACACGCAGCAGATCAAGGGATTCATCAGATCTCTGCGTGATGGCCTGCATTGGGATGAGGTGCTTGAGCGCTTTGCGCCGGCTCCCGCAGCTCGCTTCGTGCGCGTTACCTTGGAGTTGTCGGAAGGTAGTCCAGCTGAACGTATTGCTGCTTTTACCTTGGGGCGCGAGCAGCTGATCCCCGAGATGTTTCCGGTGCTTAGTAGCCATCTCGCCGGTCCACGCGTGGGCCGCGATTTTGAGTTGTTTCAAGACTACCTAGAGCGTCACATCGAGATCGATGGCGATGAGCATGGCCCGGCGGCGCAGAAAATGCTCGAGATATGGGCGGCTGATGATCCAGCCGCTGGACGTGCAGCGCTGCGTGCGGTGCGTGCGCGGGTCGACCTCTGGGACAGCATTCTGAGCTCAGTTTCGGATTTGCCAGGTGTAGACGATGTCTGAGCTTAGAGCTGGACTCAGTCGCCACCGTTCACCTTCGAAATCTCCTTTCCAGATGGAGCCCGCGATGGGAAAATCAGGGGTCCGTCCTGTCACGACGAAGCCATGGATTTCACTCTGAACGAAGAGATGGAGATGATCCGCGACTCGGCTCGCGAGTACGCGGAGCGCGTACTGAAGCCGCATGCCGCGGCCATCGATGCTGCCGAGGAATTTCCGACCGAAGCCGTAAAAGAGGCGGCCGAAGCCGGATTTCTGGGTCTTACGGTTCCAGAAGAGTACGGCGGTGCTGGGCTTGGCAATATGCATTCGGCGATCTTGCTCGAAGAGGTTAACCGCTGGGATCCTTCGGTCGGCGTGACCATTTCGGTACATATGTCGTTGGCTTGCTCGTGCATTAACAAATGGGGTACCGAAGAAGTTAAGGAAAAGTACTTGCCCAAGCTCGCGACCGGCGAGTTGATAGGTGCCTACTGTTTGACTGAACCCGGCGCTGGTAGTGATGCGGGTTCGATGAAGGCGCGCGCGGTCAAGGTAGATGGCGGCTGGAAGATTACTGGAACTAAGTCCTGGATTACGACGGGTCCAGAGGCGGGGCTGTATGTCGTTTACGCCGTGACCGATCCAGATGGCCGCCGCGGCGGCAATATCGGCGCTTTTCTGATCGAGCGTTCTATGGAGGGGGTAATGGTTGGGAAGAAGGAAGAGAAGCTCGGACTGCGCGGTTCGTCAACTACCGAAATGATATTCGAAGACGTTTTTGTGCCCGAAGAAAACCTGATGGGAGACGGTGTCAACGGTTTTAAAATCGCGCTCGACACCCTAGACGGTGGCCGCATTGGAATTGCGGCTCAGGCATTAGGTATTCACCGCGCTTGCCTCGAAGAGTCGGTTAAGTATTCGAAGGAGCGCGAACAGTTTGGCAAGCCAATTGGAGCTTTCCAGGGCGTTGCCTGGAAGCTTGCGGACATGGCGACCTCGCTTGAGGCTAATCGGATGCTAGTGCACAAGGCGGCATGGCTGCGTGATCGCGGACAACCTTGCACTAAGGAATGCTCGATGGCCAAGTTAGCCGCTTCGCGCGGTTGCAATGTTGCTGCTCAGGACGCCGTGCAGATCCACGGTGGTGCGGGCTACACCAAAGAATTCCCGGTCGAGCGTCACTACCGCGATGCTCGCATTACCGAGATCTACGAAGGCGCGACCGATATTCAGCGCTTAGTCATCTCCCGTCACCTATAGACGAAGACGATGGATACTCTCATCACTCAACCGACCAACTTCGACCTGACTGAAGAGCAAGAGATGATTCGCGAGACCGTACGTCGGTTCTCGCTCGAGGTCGTCAAGCCTGGTGCTCGTGAGGCAGATGAGAAGCAGCAGCTCAATATGGCTGCTTGGGAGGGCATGAAGGAGATGGGCCTGACCGGGATCCCTTTCGACGAGAAATGGGGGGGGGCTGGTCTCGACACGCTGTCGTACATTTTGGCCGTTGAGGAGATTTCACGTGTCTGCGCTTCGACGGGCTTGACTCTGGCGGCGCACACCTCGCTCGGTACCTATCCGATTTACGCTTGGGGTTCGGAGGCGCTTAAGGAGAAGTATATGGCTGGCTTGACGGCTGGTGAGTACATGGGCGCCTATGGCCTGACCGAACCGAATGCTGGATCCGATTCGGCGGGCACCATTACCACCGCGGTGCGCGATGGGGATCATTATGTAATCAATGGTCAGAAGTGCTTCATCACCAACGGTAGCTATGCCAAGCCTTTTATCATTACGGCACAGACGGATAAGTCGCTGGGATCGAAGGGCATTGTCGCTATGGTGATTGACAGTGATACTGAAGGTTTCAGCGTCGAGAAGGGTGAAGAAAAGCTCGGAATGCGCGGTTCGGATTGGAC
>JAKVCF010000080.1 GCA_022447335.1 Planctomycetota bacterium
TGGCGGATCTGGCGCGCACGCTCCTCACTGACGAAGTACTTGCACTCGTACCTCGAAGTGAGCGTGTTATCAACACCGCCCGGACGTGAAGATTCCATGAAGACTGAAGGATATCACAAAGAAGCCGTCTTGAGAGTCGCCTGAAGGGCGCGATCTCCTGTTTTTGTCAGGTGTTGCGCCCGCTGCAGCGCTGGCATCAGCGCCCCAACTGAAAGACAGCCGAAGCCTCACAACGCGCGCCTTCGATAACTTGCACATAGATTGGCCCAGGAAGGATCTCTTCTGGGACAACAACTTGAGCATTGCCAAAAGCATCCGCAATCTCGTAAGAGGCCAAAACGACCGGCGGCGCCAACCCCAGGCCCAATCCATCACAAGGCGTCCCGCCAGTTACGGTCCAATTACCCGTGTTCAAGGAGTAAACGAATGCGACCTTCCCTTGAGGAGTCGCCCCAACCGCATCGATTAGGATCTCGTCAGGCGCATAGCCCGTCTGCAATACGGTAAATCGAGGCGCTGCGTTGCCGTCTTCCGGTGTGGGCTGATCGGAAACCAAAGCTTGCTCGCCTCCATCCGGAAAGCGCGCAAAGCTTTGATCTTTCCCTAGTTCGGGGAGAAGCAAAGAGTCAACCAGCACTGGAAATCCCGAAGCCACCGAAAATAGGTAAATGCCCTCTCCCTCGTTGGACAACCGAAAGTTAGTGTGCAGAGGTCCTTGCGCGACTTCTCCATCACACCAAACAACTAGTGTAGATCTCGGAGGAATCACTGCACCTGCCGGGAATGCCCATTTTTGCGGAGCGCCGTACCGATCACTCAAAGTGAAGTCGGCTAAATCAATCGGCTGTGTGGATCGGTTGAAGAGCTCCACGAAGTCATCTGCCTCACCGGCCTCGTCAAAATAAACGGATTCGTTGTCGCTGACCGCTTCATTCAGGAAGACCGGGGGTAAAGGATTTGGCACCGGATAACGATCGCGAACATAACTGGATCGTTCACGAAGAAAGGGGCGCACACCCCAGGTCGCAGGAATCGAGAAGGCGCTGTAGTTGCCAGGCTTCTCCCAAGAATCAGCAAAGTCCTTCGGCTTGTAGTTATTGTCTGCACTGCTCCCGCTAAAAGTTCCCTGGAAAGCGTACGGAGCAAGCATGGCCTCCAATTGATCGATCTGAGGCATCATGAACTCAGGGTGCCCTTGTTCGCGCGCGATCTGGCGCACGTACTCCTGCAACTTTTGGTCGTAGGCAGGAATCTTGAGCAGTCGATCGACGATCGGAGGCCCATTGCCATTGCCCGGTTCAGATGCTGGGCCACCTCGTCCCCAGTTGTTATATCCACGGCGCGCCCAATCCGTCCCGAAAAAGTATGGGAAGACCCAGTAGTCCATACCAAAGGTGTGGTCAAGATCCCACGGCATGTATTCAAATCGCTGTGTCTCGGTATCCCAGTACAGGTAGTAGTTATTCGGCAAAATCCAAATTCCGTCCCAGCCCCCGAGGTACAAATCGCAAGCTTGTGCACGCAAGAAAGAGTCAACGTTTAACCAATCGTCGATACCTGCAGCAAAGGTGACATCGTCCGTGTTGTTGATGAAGTCAATGAAGTACGCCAGCCGCTGGTAACTACCAGTAATCTTGACTTCATAATCCGACATCGCTTCATAAGTCGACGCATCGCCCGGGGCCTTCCAAAGAAGTTTGGCGCCCTCATCCTTCCAGCGACACTTGTATAGGTCTCCGTCTTTATTTCCAAACCATGCCTGCACAAACTCTTCGTCAACTGGCTGGATAAGGTTATAAAGAGCTCGCACCTTCGTCCCGTCATTAATGGTGACCCAATAGTGTGACGTACGCGTTGCTGCGACACCCATTGAACGGAAAAGATCGTATGCAAGTGTTTCACGCGACTGTGAAGGATCTGTCGCCTCGCCCGCCAGGTTCACCTTTTCTAGCCCATGGACCTTGCGTCCAGAAACAAACTCATTGAAGCTAAGTTTCCAGGGGAACTTATTGGATCCTCTTTGAGAGTTCCCCCGCGGCCGTATCCCGACATCCAAGTAGGTCTCATCAACTACTGAGTTGACAATCCGCACCGTACAACTCGCATAAACATCCGTATAGGGGTCTGCGATGAACGCGTCGAGGTCTGCCTCATCCATGCTCACCTGAATTTCTCCTACCTCGCCTCGAAGTAGAATTGCCTCACCAGCGTCGTCCCAGTCCTTGTCCGCACGGGGTAGCGGATGCTGCGCGAATGCCGGCGCTGCAAGGGCAAGGAGAAGCGCGAAGGGCGCAAGAAAGGAGGATGGACGCATTCAATAAGCCTACATCTAGAAAGCCCAGCCGCATTCACATATCGACATCAACAATATTTCAGCACTGTATTGTCTCACAACGCTGGAGGCTCTTGCCGCGCGGATCCACCAAGTAGCGGGCCAACGAACACCGCGTAAACCCCGCACCCCCCCGCCAGCGCGCTGGCAGACACGCCGGCGTCAAGCAGTGCGCCAAACAACAGCGGCGATGTCGCTGTGCTGACCACCATGAGGGCATGCTGCATCGCGCGGATCGAACCTAGGTGTCGAGTTCCATACATCTCGGCCCAGAGCGCACCGGACAAAGCCCCCCCCGCCCCCGCCGAAATGCCCATAGCACCGAGATAAATCCATGCCGCACTCGCCGCATCATTAAAAGCGATCCAGAAACATCCCAACCCCATCGGCACAAGGTAGAAGCGCAGGAGGGATCGCGCGCCAACCCGATCAATACACCAGCCCATCACAAAGCTACTAACTACTTGCGTGACTGCAAAAGCAACAAAGGCAGCAGCCAATAGCCTGAGTTGCCACTCTTTGTCCGCCGCTATCGCCTCCTGATGAAAAAAGAGACCCGTAATCACGAAGGGAGTGGTTAGTAAGACTGGCAGGATGCGAAAGAAACGTGGGTCGCGCAGTACGTCCTGGCGACTGGCGTCGCCTGTCTGCACAACAGACACCTTCGCCGGTGATAGTGCCACATATGTCAGTCGGACAAAGACGGGCGTTAGCAATACCAGCACGAGAGCGGCAAGCCACCACAACATCCGCCAACCACCTCCTTCCAAGCCAAAGACGATGAGTGCTGGAAAGACAGCCTCGCCAACTGGGAACCCCAACTGCGCCACCGCCAAGGCACGGCCGCGCGCAGCCGTAAAGGTACGCGCGATAGTTGTGATCGCAATGTGCCCCATCAGGCCTTGCCCACACTGCCGAATTAGAAAAATACCTATACCAAGGCTGGCCGGGCCCCACGCACTGGCTGTGACCGCACACCCGAGGGCAAAGGCTAGAACCACCAGTGCCGTATAACGAGGCAGCGACATGCGATCGATGCCACGCCCGACTTTGACCATGGTTAAGCCACTGATTAGCGTCGCGCCACTATAGAGCGAACCCATACCTGCATGACTGAGTCCGAATTCCTCACGCCAGGTACCTGTAAATAATCCAATTAGAAACGTTTGACCAAACGCGGAAAGTAATGTGGCAAGGAAAGCCATGCCCAAGATCCGCCGCGCGGCATGTTCTCCGCCGGAGGGATCGAGGGGGCTGGACTCAGTCACAAAGCAAGATTGTCGCGTGCTAACCTCCTGAGGTGAAGCCTTCTAGACCCTTCTTGTTCCTCACGCTCAGCGCCCTGCCCCTCTTCGGCCCGAGCTGCGCGATGATGCCATCCGATTCGCCAGAAATCGTGTTCGTCGAGTTCCCCGTGCTTCCAGAGCAGCGCGACGCCTTCATCCAGGAGCTTCACGCGATCTTGCCCGCCACGCGCAAGTGGGAGGGCTGCCTTACCGCCGAGGTCTGGACCACCAGCGAAGATCCAGAAAAAGTGTGGATCTATGAGGAATGGACCCACCGCGAAGCACAACAGTCCTACGTAGCCTGGCGTGGAGAATCCGGCACAACCTCCCATCTTGGGCCGTATATCCAGGGACCGGTGCGCTTCCTCTGGGTCGCCAAACACCATAAAGGCGAATAATCCTCGCTACGAATCACGCATAAAAGATGCCAATCAGTAAACCTCAAAGCTTGAGGAATATCCTCCGGCGGTAAAGAGGAATAATCAGCGCAAGAATAATAGCGACATAAAAAGATGCGTAGAAAATAGACGCGGCCTCAGGAGCAAGACCCAGTCGATCCGCCTCGCCCATCCATACCTTGCTCAAACTCAAGCCCACGATCCGATCTGAATAGAAAACGATCGTCAAAATACCCGCCAGCACATACGCAAGAATTGCATTCGTACCAAAGACTAGAGCGGGATAAAACGGGCGCCTCCATCCAAAATGATCCACAAAAACAATCAGGGCGGCCAGGAAAAGTGTCGAGCATCCTGCCATATAGGGAACATAGGAACTTGTCCAAATATGCTTATTGAGAGGCAACACTTGGCTCGACATGATGCCAATCGCCAACATACATCCGCCTAAAACGAAAAGGCGCATCCAACTTCTTCCGCTCGATGCTGCAGACAGAAACAGTGGAGCAAGCATCATGCCTAGCATGGTCGTTACAAGCGCTGGCAAGGTACTTAGTAGACCCTCCGGATCCCATGTCCCCTCCCACATGACTCCAGGGAGAAGGATGGAGTCGAGATAGTTCGCAAAGTTCATACCGGGACGAGATAAGTCGGACGGACCGACCGTCGCCAGAGGTCCCCCAGTGCCCGGCACTGGCACAAAGAATAAAACTATCGCATAAAGAACCAGGATCAACAGGCTGACAATTACCTGCCATCGGGTGGAAAGAAAAATAGACAATCCTGTAGCTAATAGAAAACAGATTGCAATCCGCTGAAGAACGCCTGGCCAACGGATCCCCCCCCAGTCAAAGTCGGGGAAAAGCCAAAGAAATAACCCAAGCGCAAACAACTTCGCTGCACGTATCGCCGCTTGCAGAAGAATTGCCCCTTTCTTCTCGCCTCGCCTCCTCTTGCCCCCTAAAGAGATCGCCATCGAAACCCCCACCAGAAACAAGAAATTGGGAAAGACGAAGTCAGTTGGAGTAACGCCGTTCCAACTCGCGTGCCTCAAGGGAGCATAGACCGCCCCCCATGATCCAGGATGGTTAACTAGGATCATCAAGAGCACAGTAAGCCCACGTGCCACATCTAGTGACATGGATCGGCGCGCCATCATTTGTTGCATTCCAATGCAGTCAAATCCTAAGGAACCATCACTGGGATGACTCGGCTCAAGCTACCCTCCTTACCACTTTGCGCGAGCGCCTGAATCCATATAGTCGATCCGGCGTAACTTGAAGGAATCGCAAGAAAGAGACTCGTCCATCCATCGCCACCCACAGGTTGATCGACTACCGTCTGCGCACGACCAAGATCGATACCGATTTCCCCAAACCGCGTCTGCGTACTCCCTGTGCCAAGCGAAGCCGCGACGCGAAGCCTCCAACCATCGATCGAAATCGAGCCGACTTCAACTTCCAATGGCGAGGCCGGATCTGACCGCAACGCCAAACCAGTTAATGGCGCATCGACCTCCTTATCGGTGTGAGGGGTATCCCAATAAGGAAGCATGCTGTCTTCTTCCTGGAGCACTTCCGAACGAAGGAATCCGAGAACCAGGCTTCGGTGAACCGCATGCTGCTCCCCACCGCTCAGCGACCCATTGGTTCCGGCAAAGTCAGTGGAACCGAAGTGGTCACCCCCTCGAACCAATGCCCAAAAACGTCGTTGACTCGAATCTGCCTGCGAGTACCAAGGACGAACAACAAGAAGCCAATTGTTTGTGAGGTCTTGATCTGCGCCAATGACTAGGACACTCCCTGGAAAACTACGAAAAGATGTGTATCCGGATGAGGTTCCTCCGAAAAGAATGCCCGAATATGGCTGCAACAATACAGCACATTCCGCCCGTGGTTCATCACGCGTGAAATAGGAGACCGACCCTCCTCCCATGGAGTGCCCCATGATGGACCAAGGCAAGCCTGCAGTCATACCACTAAGCCAGCCTCCCCCCTGTGATTCGTCCTCTACCCACTGCATGAGAGCACGCGTGTCCGCTGACTGACGCCGCATCGAAACAAACAAAGCGGCCGTCTCGGTGTCGTTTGACATCACGACGAATCCCCAACTTGCTAGGTGAGTGCAAAGTCGATCGTAATCACTCGCCGGCTCCGTCCAGCCATGCATCATTCCAACAAGTGGAAACGGCCCAGCACTTGGGTCTGCCAAAGTGTCACGACCATCTTGAATAGCTGGATAATAAATGCGTCCATCGACAGATCCTCGACCGTAGTTATGGTCCTGAATCCGCACATCGCGCCATCCAACAGCGTGCGGCCCAGGGTCAGATAGCCCTTGTTGCGCATATCCACTTGGCACTACCAGAACAGCTCCCGCGATAATCGCACAAAAGCGACCGCTAAACGCCGGCCATCTACGGTTTGATTTTTGATTCATGCTCTGACCAGATAATCTGTCTTGAAAAACACCCTCTCCTATTCGAGGGTCGTCAAGTGAGTCCCATCCGAATTGAGTGGATCATCCGGAGGAAAAACTCTGAACTTCGGGAGCTGATCATCCCAATCGAACAGTCGATTCTCATAGTTCAAGTGCATCTTTGGCCTCAACTCTTCTGGAATACGATCGGCGCCGTGGTCTGAGCCCACATCACCTCTACCAAGATCTAAGCAGACAGGAAAAACTGCGCGGAATCCCATACCTTCTTGGTACTGCATCACTGGCCCATGACAAGAAGAGCAGGTTACCAAGTGAAAACGATTAAGAGTACGAGTATGCAACAGCTCATCCCCCCGCGTCACCTCCACGGAACTTTCGCCGAGAAGTGCTATTAGATGCACTGGTGAAGATCCTTTCGATCGCGCGCAGTTCCCGCAATGACATAGCCCATTCACCATGACATCTCCATGAACACGATATTGAACCGCTCCACAGTGGCAAGATCCTGTCGTCTCAAGTTCGGTCATCATTCGATTAGGGAGGATTATTACCCCCCCCCGAGCCTAAACGCGCGGGGAGGATTGAATCGCAGAGACTCGCTGTGAATTGACAATCCGGAAAATACTGATTCAAAAGAGCCTAAATGCGATCCTTGGTCGACTCTGCTGGATTTTGCCTCGAAACGAGTGGATGATGCCTTCTCAGCAGATAGTCCCAAGCAACCCTGCATCGCCTTCGCCATGAACCTCTATACGGTTGGCCTATCTCTCGTCCTTACCCTCACCCTTCTTACAGGATGTGGTGATACTGCTACTGATTTCGATTTGAAAGCACAGCTGAAGCGTTATGAGGAATCCATCCTGCAGCGCGACTTTCGACGCCAAGCCACAACCCTACCTCCAAGTGTCGTCGAAGAAGCTGGAGGCCTGGAAAAGATGGCACAGCTGCTTGAGGAAGGCGGGAGCGTATTCGCACAGACAGGCTCCCCTACACAAATCGTGCAGGCTTTTGCGTGGGGAGAGCGCGGCCTTCCCGCCCAGGACGGAAGCAATCACGCCGAAGCCATACCTTTCACGACACAAATCGACCTCCCAGGCGATGTCCGCATCCAAGTAGAGATGCAGATGATTGCGATCTCACAAGACCGCGGAGAATCGTGGCATTTGATTCAAGGGAATAAACCGGGAATTGAATGGCTTACTGAACGCAGCGAGAGACTAATCACCGACCTCAAAATCAACCGCCCGAAGATGACAATTTGGGACAACAAGAAAGACCCCCCCAAGAGCGTATTTTTCGAAGTTGATGGAGTCTGGAAAATGCAACACGAAGATAAAACAAAACGCACGGCGCAAACACGATGAATGCAAACACCAGGTCGACCTAGACCAAGCGATGAAGATAGCAACATGAAAAATAACTCTGCAAAAATCTCCCCCCTCCCTTACGTCCTTGAATTTCTTGTTGTTGTACTGGGCGTCTCCGTATCTTTTGGACTAGACGGATGGCGTAATGACAGGGAACAAGAACGCCTTCATAAACAAGACATAAAGAGCATCTTGGAAGATCTTTCGCAAGACGCAGAGAGGATCTCGGAGGTGGGAGAACATATATCCGAAGGGAAAATCGCAATGGCGAAAATATTGCGACAGACCGAGTCGTTCCGAAACGAAAACCTTACTTACGAGGTATTTTCCGCTGAACTTGAGTCAATCGGCACGCCCTATCGCTACAGCACGTTCTACATGAACAATTCAACTTACAAGTCCCTACTATCGAACGGTCGACTTCAACTATTCCCCGAATCCGTCAACAAGAAACTTCGCGATTACTATGAATATGTCTCAAAGCGCGTAGAGGACAACAACGATATCGTTGACGCAGTTTCCTTGCGTTACTACAGCGAGCACCACCCGTGGGTAAATTACCTCCACGGAGTAGCCGCACTGAAAGATATTGACATCAACGAAATAGTCGCCGGTGATCCATGGACGTACTTTGATGGCCCAGGAGTACGTGAGCACTACTCCGATCTCTCGTTTCTCCACGCAACGCTAGCCATGCTTGACCGCGTACTGATTCATGGCATGCAAGTCGGCTTATACAAATCTCTTCGAAACGACCTTGAAGAAATTATCGCTACCTATGCCGCAGGAAAGACATGAGGTGCTGAAAACAAATAACGAGTAAACCCGCGCTCAAATGACGACGACCCACGCACCCATTCCCCTCCTCACCCTCCTCGCCCTCCTTTGTTCAGGGTGCGGGTCTCAAATCGTCACAGAATGGCACGAAGACGGAAAAACAAAGTACTCCGAAGGTCAGGCGGAGACCGATGACCCAAATAGCCGCTATGGACTATGGACCTTCTGGTATGAGAATGGAAACCGGTGGATGGAGGGGGCATATGAGAGCGGAAAACGAGAAGGCATTTGGACCTTCTGGTATGAAAATGGCGCTGTATCACAAGTTGGCCCCTTCGAAAAAGGTGATAGAAACGGACCTTTTACTTATTGGTACAGAAACGGAATGAAGTCCCAAGAGGTCACTTTTGTCAACGGACAAAGGCACGGACTCGAAATCACCTGGTATGAAAACAATCTCGGCCTCAGGTCGAGAGAGCGCCAGTTTGATCACGGCAAGCAAGTCGGATTCGAAGTTACTCGAGATAGCAGCGGATCGGTCGTGAGCACAAGGAAGATTGCGCAATAAGACTCAACCTTGCGGGACGAAAACTAAGCTCACAACACGTCCCGAAAACATTTGCCAACTGGAACAAGATTGGGTCAAGCTGCTTGCTGACCTGCAAATGACTCTGCCTCGACCTCCAGGAAAAGTCATCTTGCGCGCCTAGAATGGCGCTCAGCCCATGAACATGAACAGACGTAGCTTTTGTGGATCGGCTCTGGCGGCTGGCGTTGCTGCGGCAGCAGCGGCCAAGGAGGGACTGAGTGCGGCACCGCTTCCGGGCAAGTCGCCAGGAAAGAGCAAGCTCTTCACCCCGCTCCAGTTGCGCGGCGTGACGCTGCGCAACCGCATCGCGATGTCCCCGATGTGTCAGTACTCCAGCGAAGACGGCTTCGCGACCGACTGGCACCTCACCCACCACGGGGCGCGTGCGGTCGGCGGCGCTGGCCTTCTGATCGCTGAGGCTACCGGCGTAACTCCGGAAGGCCGCATCACGCCGAACTGCCTGGGCGTCTGGAAGGACGAACACATTCCTGCTCTCAAGCGCATAACCGACTTCGTGCGCGCGCACGGCGCGGCACCGGGCATTCAGCTGGCGCACGCCGGCGTGAAAGCTTCGCGCCAGAGCCCGCTCAAGCCGCGCTCCAACTCCTTCGTGGCGATCGAGGACGGGGGCTGGCAACCCGTCGGCCCCACGGCCACACGCTATGGGCCCGATGGCCTGGCACCGAAGGCGCTGAGCAAAGACGAGATTCGCTCGATCACCCGGTCCTTCGCCGAAGCGGCCCAGCGCTCCGTTGCCGCCGGCTTCAACGTCATCGAACTGCACTTCGCGCACGGATATCTCGGCCACAGCTTCCTGTCACCGCTGATGAACACACGCACCGATGAATACGGCGGCTCATTCGAGAACCGTACGCGCTTCCTGATCGAGACGGTACGCGCCGTGCGTGCTGCGCTGCCGGAAGAGACTCCGCTCCTGACGCGCATCTCCGGTACCGATTGGGACGAGGAGGGCTGGACTATCGAGGACTCGGTCGAGGCGGCCAAACTGATGAAGGCCGAGGGTGTCGATCTCATCGATTGCTCGACTGGTGGCGCATCGCGCAATGCACGCATTCCGGTTGGCCCGGGTTATCAAGTGCCGGTCGCCGAGCAGGTGCGCCGTAACGCCGATATCCCGACTGGCGCGGTCGGCATGATCACCGAACCCGCCCAGGCCGAAGCCATCCTCGCCGAGGATCGCGCAGACCTGATCCTGCTCGGTCGCCAACTGTTGCGCGAACCCTACTGGGCACAGCGCGCCTGGCTGGAGCTTGAGCCGGACGCCCCATCGCCGATCGCCCGCGAATACGCCTGGGCACTGCGCGAGACGCGGCGACGCTAGATCAGCCTCTCCGAGGGATTAAACCGCGGCAATCATCGCTCACTCATCAGCCATCATGAAAAAGCTCCTCGTATTCGCCGTCGTCGCCCTTGTGATCAGAGGCATCGTCTCCCTCGAGTTCAACTCCCCTACGGAGTCCTTCTTCGATGAGCTTTGGCTCTTCGTAGCGGCTGACACTGAATACGCAGCCGGATTTTCACATGAGTCTTTCAACCAAATAAGGGCCGGCGACTCAGAGGCGACTGTCTACGACTTACTGGGCCAACCGCTGCGGAC
>JAKVCF010000081.1 GCA_022447335.1 Planctomycetota bacterium
GAGATTGACCCGGTTTCCGGCAAAGAAAAGCGCACCTTTGCCCCGAAGGTGTTCGCTGAGAAAGGCATTACCTTTTCGATCGGTTCGGAGAAGGGGCGCATGGGTCCGGATCGCCTGGCCTATCAGGCTGCGCTTTGTATGCGCGAAGGCATGAGCCGTGCTGACGCGATGGCGCTGGTCACATTAAACCCTGCCAAGCTTTGGGGCATGGAGGGTTGGGTCGGCACGTTGCAAGAGGGCGCCCTTGGCAACTTCACCCTGATGAGTGGCGACCCGCTCGCCGCTGACTCACAAGTCCTGCACGTCTTCGTGAAGGGCAACCACGCCTATGACCGATCGAATGACGAGCGCTTACAACGCCTGCTAGAGGGTCGTAACCAGTGAAAAAAATTCTCATTTTAACTGCGCTAGTAGCGATCGCTGCTCCGGTGGCGATCTCGGGTCTTGGCGGTGAAGAGGTGGCTCCGGTGCCGGTTTGGTTGACAGGTGAAGGTGAGCTCGAGGCATACAAGGCATCAAAGATCTATGTGGACGGTGAGACCGTGCATAAGGATGCCTATCTACTGGTTCGTGACGGCAAGGTCGCAGCCGTGGTCGCGGACGAAGCGGAGCTGCCACCCTTCTTGGCGATTACCGATCTCGGCGAGGTCACCGTGATGCCAGGCCTAGTCGCAGCGGACAGTCCATTGACCGGAAATGGCAACCAAGGTGACCGTTCAATGGCTGCGCACCGCCGTGCCTACGACGATTTTGATCCTTTTCTCGACATGGATCGCGTACTGGAGCGGGGTATCACCTCTTTCTACCTGTCACCGGATCGTCGGCGTCTAGTCGGGGGCCGCGGCGCTGTCGTTAAAGCTGCCGGTTCAGATCGCGTGCTAACTGAAGTGGGCGACCTACGCGTCTCATTGCGCCCCGATGCGTACAACCCGCCGGCTTATTTCCGTCCACCGATTCCGCCGACCAATGAGAATCCGATTGTGCCGGCTGAGCGCCAGGCGCCGATGACTCGTGCAGGTGCATTACTTGCTCTGCGTGAGAGTGCGGTGGGTTCGCAGTGGGGGGCAGAGGATCTCCACTCGCGTGCGTTGGCACGTTTCCTGCGTGACAAGGGTACCCTGCGTGTGGCCGCTGAGGCTGACGGAGAGATTCGTGGCGCACTTGAGCTAGCCGATGCCTGGGACACTCCGATCTTGATTGATGGTGGCTCGGAAGCTGATGGTCTTGCTAGTGCGTTAGCCGGCCTGCGCGCCAGTGTGGTTTTTCACCCCCCAATCTTCACCAGTTTGCCGGACCTTGGGCCGGACTGGGAGCCACCGGCTCCGGATGTGCTACGCAAGCTCGCTGACGCAGGCGTTTTGGTTGCACTCAGCCCATCAGCTTACGGTCGCTGGACTTGGTTGCTTGAGTCGGCTGCTGCTGGCATGGCCTTTGGCCTGAGCGAGGAAGAGGCGATCAATAGCGTGACAAAGACGGCTGCCGAAGTGCTTGGTGTTGGCGACCGTGTCGGCAGCCTAATGCCAGGCCGCGACGCTGACTTCATCGTCATTCATGGGAAGCCGCTTGATGCTGCGGCTAGTGTCGGTCAAGTCTTCATCGAAGGTGAGAAGATTTGGGATCGCACCTCGCGTACAGAAGAGGCCGAACTCGCAGTGAGTAATGCCGTGGTACTGCGTGCTGGCACGCTTTGGAGTGGCGATGGTGCGCCGATGGCCGGAGGGGTCGAAGTACTACTAAAGGATGGCAAGATCGTAGCCGCAGGCCGCACCGTGCCGCATCCGAGTGGCGCGCGTGTAGTTGACGCTGGTGACGACGCTCACTTGACTCCTGGATTTATTGATGCGCGCAACACGCAGGATGTTGGTCGGAGTTGGGATCCGCGTGCCGAAATGGGATTGCTTGCGGTTGGCGCTCGGAACAACGAAAATTGGCAGGCGCTTGCAAAGGCTGGCATTACTACCGCGGTGATTGGTCCGACTAGCGTGCCAGCAAGTGGTGTTATCGCAACTGCGGTCAAGACAGCTGCCGATGGCTCAGATCATGCTTTTGTGCAGGATCGTCGGGTTGTGCTGATGAATGGAAGGAGTAGTAGCGTTAGTGGATTAGATTCTGTCGTTAGTGGACAGCTTCGCGGCGGTAAGAGCTACTTCGACAAGTGGGAGAAGTACCGAGCCGACCGCGCCCAGTGGGAAGAAGAGCGAGCGAAGAAGAAGGCCGAGGAGCGTAAGAGTTTGGAGTCCGAACTGCGCAAGCGCCTCGCTACTGGCGCTCAAGTCGAGAAGGACGAAGAAGAGTCTGCTGAAGAGGAGGAAGATCCTGCTGAGGCTGAAGAGGAGGCTCCGGCCGAAGTCGACCCAATCAACGGCTTATGGGAAGGTACGGTTGAGGCTGAGCAGTTGCCTGAGCCAATCGATTTTCAGGCCCGCCTATTCCACGAAGGTCCCAAGTTGACCGGAATTTTCACGACGCCGCTCGCGCCTGGCGAAGAAGCCGAGCTCGAGGGAACTTGGGACGCAGACAGCAAAACTGCTCAGTTCGAAATTGAAGAGGAGGGCATCGCCGTCACCGTTACTGGTGTGGTCGATGCTCCGGACCACATGATGGTGAACATCGAGGTCGTAGGATTTGGTTCGACTGACTTCGAGATGGATCGAATCGAAGTCGATACTGGCCCGGTTAAGGTCGCGCGCAAGCGCGTGAAGAAGGACAGCGGTCCGCAGCCGCCGCGTCTTGATGCGCGCTTTGAGGGCATTCGCGCTCTCTACGAGGGCCGTGCTGTCGCATTGGTCTACGCCGATTCGGTGGAAGAGATCGGGGCGGCTGTAAAGGCTTTTCAGGATGCCAAGTTGCCTATGCACCTCGTCGGTGGCGCTGAGGCGCACGAAGTAGCGGAAATGCTGCGCAGTGCAGACATTGGTGTCATTGCTCCGAGTGAGCTTGTCGGTCGTGAGAACGGCTTGGATGTAGTTCCGGCCGCCAAGCTTAATGAAGCGGGGCTGCACTTCGCTTTCCAGTCGAACTCGAGTGGGCGCCGCGCGGCCATGCTGCCGCAAGCGCTTGCGATGGCTGCTCGCTACGGCCTTGGTACCGAGCAAGCGTTGCATGGTCTTACCGCCGGCGCTGCAGATCTACTAGGCATCGGTCACCGTGTAGGGCGGGTCAAGGCGGGCCTCGATGGCGACATCGTTGTGCATAGCGGCGCACCTTTCGATCTTCGCACTCGGATTACACATGTCTTCGTGAATGGTCAGGAGGTTTCCCAGTGATGCTAAAGCTCATTCTTTCGACGATCTCTTTCTTGGCACCCGCGCAGGTGCAGGAGCCATTCGTCGTTCTCAAGGCCGCGAAAGTCTTCACCGCGGCCGAGCAGGACATGATCAACAACGGCGCGGTGGTGGTGCGGGGTCAGAAGATCATTGCAGTTGGCCGAGCTGTTGAGGTCCTTGCCGACGATCGTTTCGAAGGCGCTGAAGTCGTCGATCTGGGTCGTAACTGGTTATGCCCTGGCGCAGTCGAAGCGCATAACCACGTTGCGGGTTCGCTACGCGACCTGAATGACAACGTTTATCTGACCAACCCGGGGCAGCAGACCTATGAAGTTCTCGAGCCGGAGAATCCATACCTGCTTGACTCGGTGGCGGGAGGCATTACTAGTGCGCTGTTTATCCCAGGCTCGGGTTCGAACATGGGGGGGTTCGGCATGCTGGTGAAAACTGCCGGCGAGACTGTCGAGGAGATGGTTGTGCGTGCGCCGGGTTCGTTGAAGGTGGCTCAGGCTGGCAACCCAGAACGTTACGGCTTTGGAGTTGGTCGTGCGATGATGAACTGGAATACGCGCGACACGCTGGAAAAGGGCATTCAGTGGGTTCACGACTATCGTGCGGGAAGGGTTCCGTTCAACCCGATGTACGAGAACTTTCAAGGGCTGGTCGACAAGACAGTTCCGGTCTCGGTGCACACTCAGATCTATCAAGTGGTGATGCAGACCATCTTGATGCAAAAGCGAGACTTGGGCCTAGAGGCTTTCGTTGATCATGGCACCTTTGATGGCTTCAAGACGGGTTCGCTCGCGGTCGAATACGACGTGCCAGTCATGAATGGCCCGCGTCAGTTTTGGTTCGATCGCAGTAAGGCGCAGATCATCGGGAATGCCGCCGGATGGTACGAGCATGTTCCAGACGGACTTCTTCTGGGCTATAACACGGATGCTCCGGTAATCCCGCAGGAGGAGTTGCCGTACCAAGCCGCTATGGGTGTGCGACTCGGCGCCGGTGACAGCCGTGACGGTCTGCTTGGTATCACTCGCCATCCGGCGATTGCACTGAAGATGGACGATATCGCCGGCTCGATTCGCCCTGGCCTCGAGGCCGACTTGGTTTTATGGACCGGAAACCCGGTTGATCCGCGCTCGCATGTGATTATGAGCTGGGTGCGTGGCAAGTTAGTTTATGACGCCATGGAAGGCCGACGCTTCTAAGTATGTTGCTGGCCACCTCCACTCTTACGCCCGGGATCGACGAAGATATCTTCGTCGAGGCTGGTCAACCCCTTGATCCTCGCTTGCCCGTCCAGCTTGTGTTGGCGGGTAGCGAGCTCGTCTACGACATCCGTCAAGGACAGCGTTACTGATCCATGATCGTATCCCTCCTGCTTTCCGCGCTCCCGCTCGTCGCTCCGCAAGGGGACGAGCCGACCGGGCAGGCTATCGTCTACCGCCTCGATTACATTGAGACCCTTGCTGGTGATGCGCTCGAGAATGCGAGCATCGTCATTCGTGATGGCGTCATTGAACGCATCGGCCAGGCGGTGATCGTTCCGGACAACGCTCGCGTTATCGATTTGCGTGGCTCTGGTTCGTTCGCGATGCCCCCCTTCGTGCTCGGTCAGTCGAGCAACTTGCTTCCAGGTGATTCGCGCAGTAGCGGTGGAAACGGGCGCTATATCGCGGCGGGTGTCTACCGCGCCGATGACGAAGTCCTAAGCGATCTGCGTGAGGCCGGCGTGTTGTTGATGGGTCTGGTTCCTCCGGGTGCCGGTATTCCGGGGCGCACTTCTGTACTGCGCAGTGATGCTTCAGATCTGATGGAAGACGCGCTGGTGCGGGATCTGCACCTGACGATGACTATCGATATGAGCAAGTCTTCCAAGGACCTGCTGCGCAAAGCCTTCGAGAGCGCCGAACAAGCGATCGAGAAGGAAGAAAAGGCTCGCGCTGATTGGGAAAAGGCTCGAAAGGAGTGGGAGGAGAAGCAGAAAGCCAAGGCTGAAGAGGCCAAGAAGAAGGAGGGCGAGTCAAAGAGTGATAAGTCGGCCGGAGAGCCCAGCAAAGATGAGGGTAAAGAGCCGCCGAAGGAATTCACCGCTCCCCGCGTCGATCCCAACATCCAGCCGCTGATCGATCTGATCCGCAAAGAGCGCGTAGTCCAAATATGGGTCGGTTCGCCAGGTGAGTGGCTGCACTGGCTCGACGTGGTGGGTGACCGCGAGTTTGCTTGGGAAGTTGTGCTGGACCACGGCAGCTCTACCAATTTGCACGAGGTGGCTGACGCGATCGCGGGCACTGGTGTGCGGGTTTTCTTGCCGGCGCGTATCCCGGTGCTGCCCTCTACGCAACTTCGCACTAACCTCGCTGCTGAACTGGTTGCTGCTGGAGTTGAGAAACTAGTTTTGTTGCCGAGCTCGACACGTTCGATGAATGCAGTCGAGAGCTGGCGTGTGGGTCTTGGTGACTTGGTCCGCGAGGGACTTGATCGTCAGACCGCGCTGCGCGCGGTCAGCGTCGAACCTGCTACCTCGATGGGGCAAGAGGAGCTTATTGCTCCGCTGGAGGCCGGTGGTCCGGCCACTTTTGTGGTACTTGAAGGAGATCCCCTCAACCCACTCGCTCGGGTGAGTCACCTTGTTGCCGCCGGTGAGGTCATCTACGATCGCGCCAAGGAGGATAAGGAGAACTAAGCATGTCGATCCGCTTCCGTTCCCTGATGTTGGCCCTGTTGTTTGGGGTATTTGCGACGCCTGCCTGGGCGCTTGCCCCTGTCCAAGAGCCTGTTCCGGCTGAAGAGCCTCCGCCCGAAGGCGAAGAGGATGTCGAGGAAGTCGTCGAAGGCGAGGTAGTTGATCAGGGCGCGGTTCAGGGCGAAGAGGTCATTGAAGGGCCAGTCGAAGACCCCAATAGTCCGTACCTTGCAGTTGTTGGCGGCGATGTCTACACCGTGACGCGCGGCGTAATCCTTGATGGCACGGTGCTATGCAAGGATGGCCGTATTCTCAAGGTGGGTCAGAGTGTGTCCATCCCGGATGGCGCCCGCACTGTGAATGCAGAGGGTATGCGAATTTACCCTGGCCTTGTAGCGGTCGATTCGCGCGGCATCATTCCGGGTCGTGGGACTGATAGTGTGGACAGTTTCGATCCCTTCGCTCTCTACGTCGATCTCGCGCTGGCTGGTGGTCTGACTACTGTCCAATCCCGCGGCACCATCGGCAAGCTGACGCGCGGAACGCTTAATGGGCATCTGCTGGGCACCACGTCTTGGGTCGAGATTAGCTATTCGAGCTCTTCGCCATCGGGCCGCCGTTCCACTCGCGCTCGCCTAGAGACCGCGCGTGAGTATCTGCGCTATTTACGTGCCTTTGAGTTGGACAAGGAGCTTGAGAAAAAGGATCTTGTCGAGCCGGAGAGCAAAGGTATTCCGATGGACTTTGTCGGCCTATTAAAAGGCGAGCGAATGGCGCGTTTCCGTGGCAATACGGCGAGTGACTTGATTGCGATCTGCGAGTTACTTGAAGAGTTCCCGATGCGTTCAGTGATCGTTGGCGGCCGTGAAGCCTGGACGATGGCCCCGCGGATTGGTCGTGCTGGCGCTTCCATGGTGCTCACTCCGCGCGCCAAGGACTGGGCTGACAGTGAGCTCAATCGTCCTTCGGGTTGGAGTATTGAGAACGCGAGAATCTTGTGGGACTCGGGGGTCGAGTTCGCGATTCTTCCGGGACAATCCGGCATCAGCCTGGGTGGCCTCGCCGGGCGTGACCTGCTTACGCTACCCATGGAAGTTGCCTTCGCGATTCGCGGCGGACTCAGCCAGGATGCCGCTTTGCGTTCAATTACGCTGGATGCTGCGCGCATACTCGGTGTTGCAGATCGCATCGGTTCAATCGAAGTCGGTAAGGATGCCGATCTGATCATCGCCGACGGCGATCTCTTTGATTACCGCACTTTTGTACAGTGGGCGGTGGTTAACGGCCGTGTCGCTTACGACAAGCAGAAGGCGAGTTACTTTGCGCACATTCGACCGCGTGATGAAGAGGGTCCAAGTCCGGTCGAAGTGTTATTGGAAGATATTACGGACGGCGAGGACGTGGTCGAAGGCCCGGTCGAAATCGATGCACCAGAAGTCGATCCTCCGAGTGGGGGTAGTGGTGGCCGCTGATCATGGATTCTCGACTGTTTCGAGCGCGCGCCCGATTTAGGTGCGCGCTCACTTCTTTTGATATAGAAAAGCCCTAGCGCACCTGCGATGCAGAGGGCAGAATCCGGACCCCGGTTCGGTCGTTCAGTAGCGCCTTGCAGCCGGTCAGGTTTTCTTCCCTCGATCTTCGTGGCCAACCCGACTCTCGAAGAGGGCAAGCGTGCCCCCGCATTCACTTTGCCGTCTACCGACGGTGAAAAGTTCCGTCTCACCGAGCATCGGGGGCGCTGGATTGTCGCCTACTTCTACCCGAAAGATCTGACCCCTGGTTGCACTACTGAGGCAGAGAACTTTCGTGATGCACTCGAATCCTTTGAGGCGGAAGGGGCTGTCGTGGTGGGGATCAGTCCCGACCCGATGTCGAAGCATGAAAAGTTTGCGGAGAAGCTGGGCCTTAACTTCGCGTTGCTAGTCGACCGCGATGCGAAGGTGGCTAGTAAGTACGGCGTATGGCGTACGAAGAAGAATTACGGTCGCGAGTATCTTGGGATTGTGCGAAGTACTTTCCTGATCGATCCTTCGGGCAAGATCGCGCGAATGTGGGACAACATCCGGGTGAAGGGCCATGTGGATAAGGTTTTACAGGTTCTTGGGGAGGAACGCTCCGCCTGATGCCGGAGTCCGACCTGCGCCGTTGGATCCGTGTCGTCGGGGGCACGTTGTCCGCTTCGCAGGCGCGTAATCTGTCCAGCCACGAGGCCGAACGAGTTTTTACTCTTATGCTGGAGGGAGGGGGTACGGAAGGCCAAGTAGGGGCTTTCCTGAGCCTGATCCGCGGTCGCGGCGCGGCTGCAGATGAGTTGGTTGGCTTTGCGCGCGCGGCAAGGGCGCGTTTGAGTTTTCCCAAGTTGCCACCAGCTTCCGTGGTGGTTGCCACGACTCGACTCGGCAAGTTGCAAAGCCCGCCCATAGGGCTGGCGTCAGCGGCTGCTGCGGCTGCGGTTGGTGCCAAAGTTCTCGTACAGGCAAGTGGGCGCGTGTCTGACGGGGGGCCGACTCTGGGCGACCTGTGGCAGGATTTGGTTGGCGATCGCTCGCTTTCGGCCGAGCATGCCGAACGTCAGCTAGCAGAACGCGGGTTGGCCTGCTGGTGTCCAAATAAGGAAGATCCGGGCTGGGAGAGGATGCTTCGCATTGAGGAAGAAGTAGGGTTGCGTTCGATTCCCGATCAGGTCAGTAAGCTTCTTGCGCCGGGAGACGCGCCATTGCTGGTGCCCTCGATGGCAGGGCCGGTGCTAGGCCTGGCTGGTGAGGCACTGGCTTCTCTGGGGCACGAACGTTGCATCATCCTGCAAGGGGTCGAAGGTTCGATCGACCCTTCTGTGGCCGAGCGTAGTCGCGGGATGGTGATTGAGGAGGGGATAAAGTCTCCTCTGCGACTGCTGCCCGAGGATCTTGGCCTGTCGTGGCCCCACGAACCGCATCAGACACACGAGGATCGATTGGAATCGGCTCGTCAGGCCACCGCTCGGGCACTGATGGGTATTGCTCCGGAAATGCATGTGGCTCAGCTGGGGGCTGCGATTTTGCTGCGTTTGAGCGGTCTTTTCCGCGATTTTGCATCCGCGGCAACGGCGGCTCGTGAGGTCATCGACAATGGCAAGGCTTCCGCCATGCTTTATGATGTTCCCCGGGCGTGACATCCCTTCCTATCTCCGCCCGCGTACCGCGTGGCATGGAAATTGCATCGTTACACGCATGAGAATCCTCACGCCCCTCGCCGCCCTGGCGGGCCTCTGGTCAGGCATGGTTGCCTGTAGCAGTGGTCACCGTGTCGAGGAAGCGGGGTTCCATGACGTGGCTGCGGATTCTGGACTTGCGTTTGTGCAAATCGATCAGAGTCCTGTTGACAAGCTTTTGAAGCTGACGGATGAGCTCTACTCGGGTGCCGAGCCGAAGACCGATGAGGCCTATGCTGAGCTCGCTCGCTTGGGCGTGCGGACTATCGTTAACGTCGATGGCGCAACTCCTAAGTTGGCAATGGCGGCTAAGTATGGGATGGAGTACATCCATATTCCGATTGGCTACGACAAGATTGCCCAGGGAGAGATCGCCGCGATAGTTTGCGTCATGCGTGAGCGTGAAAGTTCCTTCTACTTTCACTGTCATCATGGTCGTCACCGTGGCCCCGCTGCGGCTGCGATTGCTTTGATGGAGTTGACTGGCTGCTCGGTGGAGGACGGCATCCAGGTTCTGGTCGAGGCTGGCACTAGCGAAAGCTATCCGGGGCTCTGGCGTGATGTGCGCGCCTTTAAAAGTCCAGCGCAAGGCATTCAACTTCCCCGGCTCGTGTCGGTTGCCGAAGTGAGTGACTTCGAGGCATCCATGGCCAAGTTGGATCGTACCTGGGACGAAATGAAGATCATTCAGAAGGCAGGCTTTCGAAGCACGGCCGAGCACCCGGACCTTGACCCTCACAACGTTGCGCGCATTCTGCGCGAATCAATCGAGATTTCTTCGCACATGACTCATCCGCAACTGGCGGCGGATGTGCTCTACCAAGAAGAGATGCAGAAGGCTCTCGATGGGGCACGTGCACTTGAGGCGGCACTTAGCGAAGATCACCTAGTCGATGCGCAAGAGCCTTTCGACGTTGTGCGCCGTTCGTGTAAGGCATGCCATATCGAATTCCGAGACGATTAAATCTCTTCCGTATCCCCAAGACGTCCGCAGGCCTGGCATTCTTCAGAATGCCAGGCCTGCTTCATGGAGGATGAAAGGAAGATTAGTAACTCAGGAATGGGTTTCCATCCTGGTCACGGGTTGGCAGGTCGGGAACGATGCGCCGATCAATCGGGGCATAGAGCCAGCCGGCAGTGCCATTAGGCTTGAGTTCGGCGAAAGCTGTGCCGCTGATCCGGATCGTGGACTGATCGTTGATTGGGTTGACCGGGATCTCAGTCAGGTACTTATCGAGCAGTACTGCTTCGAGTTCGGTTGCCGTGGTCGGTACGGTCTCACCGGAGTCGATCAGTGTGCGTACGGCGGTTCGAACCTGACAGAGGTGGTCCTGGAGCACGCGCTCGGTTGACTCCTCCTTGGCTGCCCCTGCAGAGG
>JAKVCF010000082.1 GCA_022447335.1 Planctomycetota bacterium
CAGCGAGAGACTCGAAACTTGATTGCGCGGGCGCTGGAGTGATGGGGCCGAGCAGTAAACAAGCAGCGGTGAGGCCGCGCAGTAGTGCACTAGGCATCGGCATCGACAACTTCGTTCGGGAGAGGTTGATCAAGTTCTGGCACGGCGGCAAGTAAGTCCTCAACTACATCGGTTGAGTTAACGCCATCAAGGCGTGCGCGATAGTCCATTACTATGCGGTGCACCAGAGCCGGGCGTGCGACGCGCTTGACATCATCGAATCCGACTGTGGGCTTACTATTGAGTAGCGCTTCAACTCGTGCGGCCTCTGAGATCGCGATTGCGGCACGTGGCGAGGCGCCGTAGCGCACATAATCGCGCACCTTTTCCGGTGCGGCATTCGCACTAGGGTGAGTCGCAGCGCAGAGGCGCCCGATGTAGGTCCCGACTGCCTGTGGCAGGTGTACGCGACCAGCGCGTTCGTGGAAGGCCTGGAATTCGGCTAAGCCGGCTACCGGATTAGGCTCGGGTGGTTGGCCATGACGACGCGACTGAATAATCTGCGTCAACACTTCAGGTCCGACTGGTTCGACGAGTACCTGGAAGAGGAAGCGGTCGAGCTGTGCTTCGGGTAGAGGATAGGTGCCCTCCATCTCAATCGGGTTCTGCGTTGCCAGCACGAAGAAAGGTCTAGGCAGATCGCGTGTTTCGCCGAGCACAGTCACGCGGCCTTCGGCCATAGCTTCTAGCAGTGCGGACTGCGTCTTAGGCGAGGCGCGGTTGATCTCGTCGGCTAGCAGCACATTGCAGAAAACCGGGCCGGCGCGGAACACGAAGTCCTTGCCGTTTTCGGTGTCTTGCAGCACGTGGCCACCGGTGATGTCCCCTGGCAGCAAGTCAGGCGTGAACTGCACGCGGTGGAACTCAAGTGAGAGCAGGCGGGCTAAGCCTTTCACAAGTTCGGTCTTGCCGAGGCCCGGTAGGCCTTCGAGTAGTACGTGGCCGCCAGCGAGAGCCGCAGTCACAACCGAACGGATCAGCTGGCCCTGGCCCAGGATGATCTGCCCAAGGCGGTCGATCAGTTGCTCGCCAATGGCAGCACATTCCTGTATCTCAGCTTCGGTGAGTGGTTTTGAGTTAGCGGTCATCAGAAATAGAAAGCGCGGCGCGAAAACAGCGTATCAGCGCGCCGAAGGCTTTATTTATTGCCTTCGCCGCGCTGGAAGAAGCGTTGCACAGCCTTTCGGCGTTCAGGGCTCATGCGGCGCTTCCAAACAGCTTCGCCAGTAGTGCCCACGGCGCCACCGCCTTGTTGGCCTTCGGCTTGCGCGGCGATCTCCGGGGCCATTTGGCTGAAGCCGAGTAGCTGCATCGCCTGTTCGGGGTTATCGGGAGCTGGCAGCCCCTCCACGGTCATTTGCTCGCGCAGATCGGGGGTTTCTTCGCCCCAGGTCAGTGGAGTGGTCCCAGGGCCGCGGTTGATGCCCGCGCCTGTGCCAGATCGCATTGCAGCGGCGGCCATGCCAAAGGGGTGTTCTGCGCAACCTGCGCAGTCGCTACTGCCACTTCAAGTTCCACCTGGTTGCTGCTCCATCAACTTCTCGAGATTCTTGAGGTACTCTGCAAGCTTCTCGGGGTCAGGCGGCTGCATGTTCGGCTTTCCCGAAGTCGGATCGAGCAAGCCTCTCTTTGCCATCTCAGCTAACTTCTTTAGCGCCGCCTCTGACAGGTTATTTGCTAAGGCTTCTGCAAGTTTTGCGATTTCTTCGGGGCTTAGGCCCATCTGTTGAGCGAGATTGCCGAGTTCAGGCATGCGGCCGGCTTGCGCGAGTTTCTCAAGTGCTTTCAGTGTCTCTTGAGAGAGGCCAGCTTCTGTTAGCTGCTCCATCAAATTGATCTCGAGTTTGTTTTCGGGTTGCAGGCCATTCTGCTGACTTTGCTGAAATAGGTCGCCGAGCGCATCGAGTGCGCTCTTGTGTTCTTTCGGGTCAGGTTGCGCGCCTTTCTGCGCTGCTTCCCCTGCCTGTCGGATCACCTCTTCCAGTTCGGAAGCAGCCAGCTCGGCAGTCTCTTCAAGGCGCCGTTCGAGAGCGTCAAGTGCCTCGCGCATGGCTTCGCCGGTCGGATGTGGAGCTTCATCACTGCCGCGTAGAGTGTCGATGTTCTGTTCGATCTCTTCCTGCAACTCTTCTTCGAGTTCAAGAGTCTCATCGAGCGCCTTCGCCAGCTCTTCGAGTTCGTTGAGGCGTTGCTCAGTGAAGAGGTCGGTTGAAGGTTGCGCCATTGCGCGAACTGGAACGAGTATGCCCAGCAGAAAGAACAGGACGCCTGGAACCAGAGTGGGGGCCACGCTGGAACGCCAGGCTGGACGAGGGCGGGTCGAGGCTAGGTTTAACTTGCCACCAGACTCTCCGCCGGTTTCGAAGGCGTGCAGTAATTCTCCTGAGCCTCCGGCACGCAAATCGAGCAAGGTAAGCATTTGTTGCTCGTTGACCCGAAGTTGGCGGAAGCGCCAGATTGCCCAAACTAAGCCGCCTATCACGCCGGCGATAGCCGCTGGGACTTCCCAGCGGAAGCCAAATCCACGACCGATCAGCAGTGCACAACCACCGACTAGCAGGCCAAAGCCCATGCCGCGAGCTGTCAGCCCGAATAAGAGGGCGCGATTCCAGCGGCTTTGGCCGCTGCGGACACTGTCTTGGAGAGGGGTCATTGGGGGCTTCTTTCGAACAACGATAACCGTCACTCATCCGTTCACTAAGAAACCGGGGCCAGATTCGCTCTGACCCCGGTTTGCGGGCGGCACAACGTTCGTCGTGCCGGTCTTTTTGGGTAAGGCCTAGAAGCCTCCCATGCCTCCCATGCCAGGCATGCCACCGCCCATGCCGCCCATGCCACCCATTGGGTCGCCGCCGCCTGCAGGCATGGCGGGAGCTGGCTCAGGCACTTCCGAGACCACGGCCTCGGTGGTAAGCAGTAAGGTCGATACCGATGCAGCATTTTGCAGCGCGGTGCGGACCACTTTTGTCGGGTCGATGATGCCAGCATCGATCAGATCAATCATCTCATCGGTGGCAGCGTTGTAGCCCTTAGCGAAGCCGTCCTCGGCGCGCACCCTCTCAACGATGACCGCACCGTCGACGCCACCGTTGGCAGCGAGTTGACGTAGCGGAGATTCCAGGGCACGACGGACAATCTGGGCGCCAGACTTGGCATCACCTTCCAGTTCCAGCTTGTCGATTACGGCTTGAGCGCGGATCAGCGAGCTGCCACCGCCAGGCAGGATGCCTTCTTCGGAGGCGGCGCGTACGGCGGCCAGAGCATCTTCCACGCGGTCCTTCTTCTCTTTCATTTCGGCTTCGGTCGCGGCGCCGACATTAAGCACAGCAACGCCACCAGCTAGCTTGGCTAGGCGCTCAAGCAGCTTTTCCTTGTCGTAATCGGAAGTAGTGCGGTCGATTTCGGCACGAATCTGATCCATGCGCGACTGGATGTCCTCCTTCTTGCCGCCACCTTCAATGATGGTAGTGTCATCCTTGGTGATGATGACGCGCTTGGCGGTGCCGAGCACTTCTTGCGAAGCATTCTCAAGCTTATGACCGAGGTCTTCCATCATCGCGGTGCCACCAGTCAAGATCGCGATATCTTCCATCATTGCCTTACGACGATCGCCGAATCCTGGAGCTTTGACAGCGGCACACTTGAAAATTCCACGTAGACGGTTGACTACCAGAGTCGCGAGCGCTTCACCTTCAATGTCTTCAGCAATAATCAGCAATGGCTTGCCGCTTTGGGCCACCTGCTCAAGCAGTGGCAGCATGTCGCGGATACTCGAAATCTTCTTTTCAAAGATCAAGATGAATGGATTCTCAAGTTCACACTCAAGAGTTTCGGCATTGGTGGCGAAGTGCGGTGACAAGTAACCCTTGTCGAACTGCATGCCTTCTACCCATTCAATTTCGGTATCAAGCGATCGACCTTCTTCGACCGTAATGACGCCGTCTTTGCCGACCTTCTCGAAGGCCTCAGCGAGCTTTTTGCCAATTTCGGTGTCGTTGTTGGCGGCGACGGTGCCGACCTGTTCGATCTCGGTCGAATCCTTGACGGTCTTCGACTGCTTCTGCAAGTAAGTAACGACGGCTTCGACGGCGGCTTCCACACCACGCTTCAGTTCGACGGGGTTGGCGCCAGCGGTGACGTTGCGCAAACCTTCTTCAAAGATCGATTCAGCAAGTACGGTAGCGGTAGTTGTGCCATCACCTGCGACATCAGCTGTCTTCGAGCTGACTTGGCGGACTAGTTGAGCGCCGATGTTCTCGTACTTGTTCTCGAGCTCGATTTCGCGAGCTACCGAGACGCCATCCTTGGTCACGGTTGGGGTGCCAAAGGACTTTTCGATGATTACGTTGCGGCCACGCGGACCGAGGGTGACCTTGACGGCAGCGGCGAGCTTCTTGACACCCTGGCGGATGTGCTCACGAGCCTCTTGATCAAAAGAAATCTTTTTAACAGCCATGGTTCTGTGCTGGGTTGTGAGGCTCGGGTTTAACCGATGACGCCGAGGATGTCGTCCTCGGACATGATGAGGTAGTCTTGACCATCCCACTCGACTTCAGTGCCGGCGTAGGAGGTAAACAGGACGTGGTCGCCCTTCTTAACAGTGAACTCAGTGCGCTTACCATCAGTGAGCAGACGGCCTTCGCCGAGCGCAACGATGGTGCCTTCTGCAGGCTTCTCCTTAGCGGAGTCCGGGAGCACGATGCCACCGGCGGAGATGTCGGCGGCTTGCACGCGCTGAACGAGGACTTTGTCACCTAGCGGTTGGATGGCGACTTCTTTGGCGGTCTTGGCCATGGATTTACTTCGATCGGGGGTCAGGATTAAACTTCGCGAATGATCTTTTCGACCATGATCCGGAGGACCTCGGTCGGTACGGGTTTGCGCAGGATTGTCGAGGCTCCGAGCTCAAGGGCTGCGGTCTCTATGGCTGTGCTGGGATGACCCGTTATCAAGATGGAGGGGACGCGGTGCCCGGCCTGGCGAAGCGCTTCGAGAACCTGGATGCCGGTGAGCGTAGGCATATGCACATCGAGCACAGTCAGGTCGAAGCGGGTAGCTAGGAGTAGGCGTAGCGCTTGGGACCCGTCGGCGGCCGTCATTACCTCGAGGCCGGGTAGATGCAGGCAGTTTGCGACTGCTTGGCGGCAGTCGTCCTGATCGTCGGCTACAAGGATGCGGAAGGCCAATGGCGGGACTCCATACTCAGGTTTGCAAAGCTCGTGCCAACCAGGGCGCGCCCATAAACAACATTTAGGGGTTGTATTAATCGAATTAGGCAGCCCCTCTGCCGATTTGGCAATCAAATTACCGGGTCTTCTTCATCCTCGCCGTCGTCACCGAAGTCGGGCGTACCTTCGAGTATCTCCTCTTCCTCGTCGAGATAGACCCCCTCGGTCTCAGCTCGCTTTTTGCCTTCTTCGAGGACAGATTTATCTTCCCAGCCGTCGACCGCTGCTTGCAGTTGCTCCTGGTCAAGCTCGCCGCCACACAGCAGGCAGACCGAGCCGCCCTCCAGTGCTTCGAGAGCTTCGGCGTAGGCGCCGATTTCATAGCCACAATGCGGGCAGGTCAGGGGGGCGCTGCTCATTCCTGGGTGGCGAGGTTGAGTAATGCTTGAAGTGCGCCGCTCGACTGCAAAGCGTAAAGAGCCGATGCTAGGTAGTTAGCGGCGGTGGAATCAGGATGATCTTCTTCAAAGAACCGAGTGCACGAGGCGCTAGCCCCAAACAACAGCCAACTTTTGGGGTTGTCTTCATGCCAGAAACGATCCCAGTCGGAAAAGCGAGTTTCGGCACGCTTGGCCGCGATGCGGTGAAAGCCCCCGTTACGTACGCGTGCAGGGTCGAGTGCAGGTAGGGCTTCGACGCGCACTTCCCAGATAGGGTCATGCCCTTCGGCGCCCCAGCTTATGCCAGCGAAGGTGCGCAACAGCCGTTGCGGATCAGAAAAGCTGAGGCCGTATTCGCGGACTCCATCCCCTGGGCGGTCAGCGAGCAGCCGAAAGGGAAAGTCTTCTGGTGGAACATATTGCCGCTGCACTTCGAGCATCACGCGGTCGAGCTTTTCAAACAGACTTGGCAGACGGATCAGTGCTGCCAGATCTTCTAGTACCACAGGTTCGGTTCGTAGCGCAGCGACTTCAGCCGGCGGCAGGTCCGAGGGTTGCGGTACGGGTTCGATCACGAGGCTCGATCGTACCGTCGCGCGAAAATACGGCCGGTCTAAGCAGCGTCGCGCAGATGCTGTGCCAACTCTTCGCTACGCAGGCCGCGTTCAAGACTGCGGACTAGCACGTGACTGGCCGAGTCATGACGTTGAGCGGCGTGGAAGCTGAGTACGAGTTCCGCTACCGTGCGGGCATCCGTTGGTTCGGTATTGTGCGCGCGCTGTAGATAGAAGATCGAGCTTTCAAGGTCGCCGGAAGTGCGCATCGTGATGCCAAGCTCGCGCAGGATTTCCGTGTCTTCAGGCTTCGTTCGGAAGGCATCCAGAAGTACGCTGGCGGCCGCGTGAAAGCGGCCTTCGGCCGACAAGCGCCGGGCGTTGGCTAGGGTTGCGGAGGAGGAGGCCATATGGACTCATCGGCTCGTCCCGCTTCTCTACTTGAGAGGGCTCAAAAAAGAACGCGGGAACCGACAGAAGTCGATTCCCGCGTTGCGGTTGCGTTGATTCCTAGTTGACCACCAAAGTGATCATATTGGAGTCTTCGAAGGCGCCGCCGCTCAAGATGGTTACTGCTTCGATGTAAGCGGTGATGCCCGAGGCGGCCGCTGGAAGGAAAGCCGAAGCCGAGCCGGAACCACTTGCACCGGTATTGCCTGAGGCGAACTCATTCGCTGGGCCGCCGATGTCGAACTCGTGACCGTTCACGGTCGTACCTGAGTTCGAGAAGCTGTAGAACACCTTGTATGGCACATTATTCGTTGCATTGGTAAAGCTGTAGTTCACCGTTGTGCGAACATTTGCAGAGGTTGGGCCAGTGAGGTTTAGTTTGTTCCAAGGATCGGCCCCCAGTTCGAACGGATGGCCTTCAGAAAGCGCCTCGCCGCCGCCGTCTAGCTTTACGTGGACGCCACCGGTCTCAATTCCACTCGTTGGAACTGTGAATGAGATTTGAGTGCCACCGTTCGTAGAAGTCAGACTCCCGAGCTTGTAAGGATCGCCACCACTTTGGAGGTTGTTGAAGACGTCCGAGTTAAACCAGAGGCGGACTCTGTCGGCAGTGTAGTTTCCACCGACAACGATTGCCGTTCCGCCTGGAGCTGTTGAGCCTCGGATTTCATCGATGAAGGGCATCGAGGAGCTTTGCGCGCCGTAGATTGCTTGCACGCCAGCCTGGTCATCGCTGTTAATCGAGCGTGGACCAGTTGACCCGTAACTAGCCGAAGGCCACATAGTGGCACCTCGAACGTTGGAGTGGTCTAGGCCAAGCGCATGGCCGTACTCGTGCGTATTGATGGCTTGGATGCACATCTGCGAGCCGCTGATGGATCCGGGGCCATCTGCGAAGGTGAAGTCATCATCGATGAACTCGATGGTCCATCCGCCTGAGCCTCCGTACATCCATGCAATCGCTCCGCCGCCACCTCCGGAGATTGCCGAGATGATATTGCGGGCGTTAGTGCTGTGACCGTTTGCGTTGCCCATCCAAAGAGGGTTGAAGTCGGCTCCGCCATTGCCAATCACATTTTGGGTTGGGTCACCTGACCCGTCGCCGAAGGGATCTGAGCCCCATTCTGCACCTGATTTCCAGATCGCAAGATCGGCACCGACATAGCCCGGCCAGTTTGAATCTGCAGTCGTATTGTTGTTAGATGCGCTGTCTGAAAAGTTGTTGTTCAGACGGAAGTCACGTTGGCCAGTGCCGAGCGAGAAGCCAAGCAAGGCGTATGAGTCAGCAGTATCTGCGATCATCAGCGACGACGCGCTGAGTAGCGCAATGGTTCCGAAGCCGAATTGGGAGAGTTTCTTCATCGCTTAGCCTCCGACTTAGCTTCGAGAGCTTGAGTGATATTGGTCTTCAACTCCTTCAGGGTGATGTTTGACTCGATAGCGAAGTCCTCGCCGCGACCCAGAACGATTGCACCCTTACGCGAATCTACTTCACGGTAGATCCCGCCGTAGCCAGCCCAGAGTACGCGCTCGACTTTTCCCCATCCTTTGACCTTGCCCGAGAACGCGACGACCTTGTTGCCGATGCGGTAGTCCGATGCGGCAGGCATGGTTGAGCAAACCTCGGTTACGCCTTCGTAGGTGCCACCCATGAACGCCATTTCGACGCTGGTGGACTCACCGGTATAAAGGTTTTCTCCTTCGATTGTGAGATAAGTAAAGATGCGCGGCCAATCGCTATTGTCCATAAAGGAGCGTTCGGTCCGTACTTCAGTAATCGTGCCACGCACGGCCAAGTCTGTTTTCGACACCATCTTGTTCAGATCCATCGCCTCAATGCAGGCGAGAGTGGTGCCGACCAGAGCAAAGGTCGCGCAGGCCGCGGTGAGCAGGCGTGCGAGTTTCATTTTTAGAGGTGGGGTGAAGCTGGAGGAGGATCCTCGGGACTGGTTTTTTTGATCCAGTAATGTAGAGGAGACGTGAGCCCCCGGCACAGGTTCCAGCCTTTGTCAGGGTAGTCAGTAGGGCGGGAAGCCCGAACCCGATATTCTGGTATACCGCGCTAAACCACCTTGCGCAGCTCCCATTCGGTCATGCAAGTTGCTTGCACACAGGACAGTCTATTTAGCTTGTTCGCAGCGCGCCCTTTTCGCGTAGCCGATATCCCACGCCGCGCATCGTCAGTAGGTATTGCGGCTCGGCTGGATCGGACTCGAATTTTTTGCGCAGCCGGACTACGAAGTTATCCACCGTGCGAGGAGTAGGGTCGACCTCATCGCCCCAGACTTCGGTCAAGATGTCGGTGCGGCTGACGACTCCGCCGTGTGCCTCGACCAGAAGTCGAAGGATCCCGAGCTCCTTGCGATTGAGCGGTTCGATAGAGCCATTAGCGCAGGTGGCTTCTCCCCGCTCAAAGTCAACGGTGCCATTGCCGACTTGGACTTGCGCTGCTTGGGCACGGCCGCTCCAACCTTTGCGACGAAGAATAGCGTGCACGCGCGCCAGCAGCTCGTCGAGCTGGAAGGGCTTCACTAAGTAGTCGTCTCCCCCAACCATAAGACCACGCACTCGATCCGGAGGAAGGTCGCGCGCTGTTACGAAGAGAATGGGGGTGCGGTCGCCTTCTGCGCGCAGTCGCCGGCAGACTTCGAAGCCATCGACATGGGGCAGCATGACATCAAGCAGGATTAGATCGATCCCGCCTGCGTGCGCCGCGCGCAAGGCCGCATCGCCGTCGCTAGCCAGCATGATTCGGTAGCCTTCATCTTCGAGGTTGTCGCACACGAGGTTCGCGATGCGAGCCTCATCTTCGACGACCAGGACGCGGGCTTCATTCATGCGTGCATCATAAGTCATGTGTGTGGCGATCAAACACACAAGCGCTAGTTCAGCGGCCAGCGCACTTCAAAACGGCTTCCTTGGTTGAGGCCGTGACTCTCGACGCGCACGCGAGCGCCCTGAGCTTGAGCCAACTCGCGGACCAGGAAAAGGCCCAGTCCGGTTCCTGGCGCAGTGCGAATGCGTTCGTCGCCTGCCCGCCAAAAGCGATCAAATACGCGTGCGAGCTCTTCAGATTGCAAGCCACGACCATCATCTTCTACGGCGAACACAACTTCCGCCGTGTCTTGTTCGAGGGAAATGCGAACTGTTCCGTCTCCACCGTACTTGATTGCGTTGTCGATCAGATTACGTACGATCGGCTCGAGAGTTGAGGGATCAAAGCGTGCGCTGATCGACGCCGGCATCTGTAGGGATAACCTTTTTCCCGGGAGCTGATGACTGCGCTTGACACGCTCTACTTCGCTGCGAATTGCAGAGGAAAGATCAGCGACTTCTACTTGCGCCCGGAAGGCCTCGGCTTCCAGGCGCCCGGTTGTCAGCAAGTTATCAACGAGCGAGCCGAGCCTATCGAGGTCTGCCAGCATGTCAGTGGCGTACCGAGTAAAGCGTTCGGGCTTACGCTGGGAGGTCTCGACTGCGAGCCGTAAAGATTGCAGAGGCGAGCGTAGTTCGTGCGTTACAGCATGTAAGAAGTTTGACTGCTGCAGCATCAAAAAGCGCTCCCGCTTCCAAGTGCGGATCAAAAAGCTGAAGCCGATTATGACCAGCACTACAAAAAGCGTTGACTCAGAAAGCACCATGACACGCGTGCCGGAGCGTCGACTTTCGATCTCATGCAAGGCTGATGAGCTGATTTGTAGGCCAGCTTCTCGGTTGAAGGCTAGTTGAGGGAACTGCGCTGCGTAGCGTTGC
>JAKVCF010000083.1 GCA_022447335.1 Planctomycetota bacterium
ACGCGTCCAAACCAACACCTCGTCGGGCCAAACGGACTCGGTGAGCTCGACCTCCCACCATGGATCCGACTCGGTCGCCGTATGCGTCACCGAAGCTTGATCGAAACGACCATCGGCGCTGCCATCGATCGCTAGTGCAGCGAAGCCATCGTAAGAAGTCGAAGATTGAGTCGCCTTTCCCTCCAGTGCAACGTTCGCCCCACCAGCCATGACCTGCACTTCGGCCAAAGAAAGGATGCGCTCATCCCCTTCGAGAGATAAGCGAACGAAACGCGCCGCGCGCAAATCCTGTGGAACAGCCAACACTCGCACCTCGCTCAGCACGAAGTTTCCATTGCCCCCAATGCCGCCCGGCCCGCCATACGGCAACTGCTCGTGCGTCAGCGCCTCGATCTGCAGCACTGCTTCGTCTCCTTGCGTACGCGAAACGATTTCAACTAACCCGCGGTCATAGGCCATGCCCTCCCGCAAAATCCAGCTACCGTCCTCGAGTAAGTTGTAGCGTGACTCACCTCCTATCGTCGACACAGCTGAGTGCGCCAGCGGCTCCCAAATAGAGGCCAGGTTATCTTGCTCTGATTCCCAAGCCGCCAACACCTCTTCGTCAATCGGCCGCGAATCAACCTGCTCACGCAGCCTAGAAATACCAGCATCGATACGGCGGAGATCTGCTCGCTGCGCATGCGTGGGAGTTGAGATCTTCGGCGCGTCGTCGTCGTTGTCCTGATCAGCAGTCTGATTAAAAATTGCGAAGGCCGAATAGTAATCCTCGTGTGTAATCGGATCGAATTTGTGGGTGTGGCACTCAGCGCATCCGAAGGTTAGCCCCATCCAGACCTGCATCGAAATATTGGTGCGATCCTTAACCGCCGCAACACGAAACTCCTCGTTGTCAGTACCACCTTCAGTGTTCACTAGCGAGTTTCTGTGAAAGGCTGTCGCCAGTCGGGTATTCACATCGGCGCCTGGAAGAAGGTCCCCCGCCATCTGCTCGCGAGTGAATTGGTCGAAAGGCATATCGGCGTTGTAGGCCTCGATAACCCAGTCCCGCCAACGCCAGATCTCACGCAGCGGATCCGAACCATGCCCTTTACTATCCGCGTAGCGAGCAAGGTCAAGCCATACCGCTGCCCAGCGTTCGCCGTAATGCGGTGAAGCCAGTAGCCGATCTACTACACGCTCATAAGCGTCAGATCGCTCGTCGTGCACGAACTCGATCACTTCCTCCTGAGTCGGTGGCAAACCAATCAAGTCCAACGATAAGCGACGAATCAGCGTGTGGCGATCGGCCTCCGCGGCCGGACTCAACCCCTCTTCTAATAAGCGCTCACGTATAAAAACATCGATTGGGTGTGCCTCGCTATCGACTGGCGCGCTCACTTCGATCGGCACAAAAGACCAGTGCGGCGTGTACTCCGCACCTTCTTCAATCCACTTCTCCAGAATGTTGACCTCTTCTTCATTTAGCGCATGGCCATGATGCTCAGGTGGCATCGGATCAACCACGTCCGTCACGCGAAAGATCAGCTCACTCGCGCTCGGATCACCTGGCACGATAACCTGGTATTCTCCATCTCGCAGGCGCACCGCATTTTCACGTTCATCCAAGCGAAGCCCTGCTTCGCGGCTGCTTTCATCTGGGCCATGACATGCAAAGCAGTTGCTGGACAAAATAGGCCGCACCTCGCGCTGGTAGTCAACCAGCTTGCGCGCTGGATCCTGCTCGGCAACCGCGATCGACGCGACTACCGTGAAGGAGGCAAGCACAGCGAGAGTGAGGGGCTGCTTCATGGCCGAGCCCCGATGATAATCCTAATTAGTCGACTTCACCCAGTTCCGTACGCCAAGCCTCTGCCTCCTTCCGCAGGCGCCCCACTAGCTCTGGATGATTTTCTGACAAGTCCTCCGCTTCGCTGACGTCCAGAGGCGTGCCATCTTCGGCCTGGAGCGCAAACAGCTCCGGCGACTCCAAAATTTCGCCGCTCTCTTCACGCAAGCGTAACTTCCATCGACCCCACGACACCGCGTGTAAACGCTCATTCTTGTAGTACGGGAAGGAACTAACCTCCGGAGAAGACCCCCCGCGCCACCAAGCAGCGAGGTCGCGACCATCGAGTGAAATCGGCTGCGCTTTCCCATCAGGCGTAGCGCCCATCGGATGTGTAACGCCGCAGAGCGTGGCAAGAGTCGGCAGAAGATCGAGTGTCGAGGTCGGCGTATTCCAGACTTCTCCTGCTGGCAGCACGGCCGGCCAGCGCATGACGCAGGGCACACGATGCCCACCTTCAAAAGTCGTGTTCTTATGGCCACGAAGTGGGCCAGAAGAAGGGCGATGCCATGGACCATTGTCGGAGGTAAAAATCACGATTGTGTCCTCCCTCTGCCCAATCTCTTCAATCTTGGTTAATAAACGGCCGACTGAGTCATCAATTTCATGAATCACGTCGCCATAAAGACCCAATGGCATCTTGCCGGCAAACTCCCATGACACGGAAATCGGCCGGTGAGGCATGACGTGCGCGAGGAAAAGAAACCATGGCTCGTCACCGCCCTGTTCGATCCAACGTATAGCCTCGTCGGTAAACCGCTTTGTCAAAAAGCGTTGTTCCGGGCCCATCTCGATGACCTCGCGGTTTCTCCACAATGGAAGTGGAGGCGCCTGATGGCCGTTGTGCTTGTAGAAATGGTCGTCCATATCGTTCGAATACGGCACGCCGAACCAAAACTGAAAACCCTGCTCAAGCGGATGGAACTCAGACCTCGCATGCCCCAAATGCCACTTGCCCACAAGGCCAGTACGGTAACCAGCTGGACGCAAGATTTCAGCCAGCGTGACCTCCGAAGCTGGCAGACCGTGCTCCGAAAAAGGAAAGATCACGCGTCGCCCCAGCCCTTGTCGCATAGGGTGCCTCCCGGTAAGTAGCGCCGCGCGCGAAGGCGTGCAAACCGCCACGGGAACACGGAAATGTGTGAACCTCACGCCTTCGGCGGCCATCTGATCCAAGTGCGGAGTTGTCAACCCCTCCGCACCCTGTGAGCCCAAGTCTCCCCAACCCTGGTCGTCAGTCAAAATAATCAACACATTGGGGCGCGCCGACTTCTCTTCAATCGAAGAATAATTCCTCGGTTCTTGAGCTAACCATATCAGCGTGAACACGAACAACATGGCCTCATACTACGTGTTGGATCAATTATCGAACCTCATTCAGCAAATCGGAAAGATCGCTTCCCTCTTTAAAGTCGACCGGATCTTGGCCGCGGCGAAAAAGGCGCATAGGTCCACGTAGAAGTTTTAGCTGTTTCCCATCGCGAAAGAGTAGCCCAGATTCCCAAAGTCCAAGCACTGGCACCGCGATCTCTTCATGAAACTCACGGATCCGATCGTCTCGGGTCTCACCAAAGTGCTCCTCGTATTCTCCTTCACCTATCCGAATATGAATGTTCCCTTTGTAGTAGTGCGTGTTGACCTGGAACGGAACCAGGCCTAATGCTTCAAAACTTGCCGGACGAACGATCGGCATATCATTTGTAGTCTGCATCGTGGGGCAGGCTACATTCGCGCCTGCCGATATGCCCAGATAAGGCAACCCACTCTTCACACGCCGGCGGATTGGATCAATTAACCCCTCAATCTGCATGCGATGGATCAGCCTGAAAGTATTCCCTCCACCGATGTAAATCCCCTCGGCCTCCTCGATCGCCTGTATTGGGTCACTTGCACGATGCAAACCAAAAAGTTCGTAGCCGGCATTGAGATCGGCTCGATTCAGTGCATCGACATAAGCATCGCCGTCAGAGATGGCATAGGGAACAAAAAGCAATCGACGGATGTCGCCAAAGTGCTGACGCATCGCGTGACGTAACGCATCGCGGCGCTCTTCACCACGGAATCCACCCGATCCGAGCAGAAGTTTCATGTTGCCCATCCTAGGGCGCTCGCCCCGTGGGCCAACTCTTATTCCGGCGCTTCGGCTAGATGGATAAGCGTGTAGTAAACCTGCTTATGGAGCAGAGCTTCCCCATTGATACTACGCACTCCATCGATGTGCAACTCGTGCACATATCCAGAACGCAGCCCTTTCACTGGAAGGAAGTAGGCCTTCGAATCTAAGGGTAGGGATTGCAGTGGCCCTACATTGAGATTCTCCGTTTCAAACTCCTTGCTGCCATAAGCAGCATGCAACTCATAGGTGTAGCTCGACATCTTGAGCTCTACGTTATCCAGCGTGTCCGGATCTATTGTCTCGGTGAAATGTAATACGAATCCACCTGGCGCCGCCTTCATCTCAAGAACCTCGAAAGGCACTTTACCGGTCCATCTAAGCCGCTGCAGCGCCCAAGGCTTAGCACCTAATGCAGCCCATCCGCGATCACTGCCACCTACAAGCATTTCGCCACCTTCTAGTTGGCGCACGCGAATCAAACCAGTCCCTAGACCGTGCCGGAAAGGGTAGCAAGCGCCCTGCCAATGGCCTTCGACCTCTTCGAGGCTGCCACGCATCAACTCGGCCGAGTATTGATCGCCCACAAAAAGCTGGCCGTCAAAGGGGCCAAAAAATCCACCACTAGTATCCCATGCCATACCACTCGGCGAGCGCCCCATCTTGTCATAAGGGAACCAAACCGCCGGCAGCTTGAATCCGCGAACTTCATCCTTAGCAAGCGGCATCATGATTCCATTCGGCACGTCGCCTGGATGCTCCACACGAGAGCCTGGAAGTTTCGCTGAACCAATCCCATGTGGATGACCATGGAAGTCACCTTCTTCGATATGACTGAGCTTTGAAGCGCCGCACCACTCACCCTGGTTATCGGTGTAAAAAGGCTCACCCCACGGACTAACCTCGACGCCGGCCGGTGAGCGTAGCCCCCCGGCAAAAGGAATCATTTCTCCTTCTGGAGTAACCTTCATCGCCCAGCCGCGCCATTCAACACGGCCAAAGGGCTCGCCACCGAAAGGCTTATTTGTCGTCAACCAAAGGTTTCCTTGTAGATCGACGCGCGGCCCAAAGTTGTATTCGTGGTAGTTGCCACTGATATCCCATCCATCCGCGATAGTGCGGAACTCATCGGCAGAACCATCGTCATCGCTATCGCGCATGCGCATCAACTCACCACGCGTTACACAGTAGATCCAACCTTTCTGAGACAATAGCCCGAGCGGCTCCTGCAGCCCATCGGCCCACAAACTGAACTCGGGCTTAGACGAACGAAAATCGTCGATACGCCAAACTTCACCACGCCGCGTGCAAGCCAGAAGGGTTTCGGGTCCAACCTGTTCAAGGCCGCCCACTTCCAGCACCACATTATCAGGGATCTCGATATCGATGACTTCATAGAAGTCCGACTCGGATGGCTCCTGTGCAGCGGAAAATAACGCTACCGCACCCAAGAGAGTGGCGACCATCACCATTTCATCTCTACCTCCACGACGAACTCGACGGAGCCGTCTGAGCCCGTGGCCCATTTCACAGGAATCTCGACAACTTTCTCACCATCGTGCACACGGACCATAGCGTGAGGCACCGGCTTAGGTGCGCGCAGAACAAAGCTGCGCACCAGGCCAGCGCCGCCTGCAGCAAGCACTGGCTGCAGTGACTCCGCAACCTCGATGCCGCTGGCGCGCAAGCTATATCGGAAGGTCGGATGCCCAAGCCGGTCACGATCGTGACCCACCATCTGCATCGTTGCCTTGCCACCTTCAGGCCAGATTCCATCTGCGCCAACCACAGCGACAGCCGGGCCGTCCGGCATCGCAAGCACGTCCGCACCACCGGCTCCTTCGAGCTGACCGGCGCGGCCATCCCAAGTGCCCTTGGCATTCATGAAGTCGCCGCGCCAAACCTCGTGCAGACGCACGTTGTGCATATCAAAAGCTACCGATACTCGCTCGGGAAAACCAACAGCCATCACACGCGCGCTCGCATCGCGATAGAAGGTACCAAAGTAAACAGGGCGCTCGACCGGAACCAACTCGTAGCTACTGCGATCAGTCACCAGCCCAGCTGGCAGCGGCATCGATCCGGCCAACGATAGGTATTGCCAAATCGCATCAATCTGCTGCTCGGGGTCTCCGCCGTAGAGGTCAACGATCGGGGAACGACCGCTGCCAAAGACATTCAGCATGCGCGTACCAGGCCGCATCGCAGGCGGATTAGCCATCCAGCGCCTGTACCAGTCATACTCCAGCCGCTCGGCCATATCGGAAAGCGAAGGACCTTGCACGCCCACCGAAAGCTGGCCGCCCGCCCCATGGCAAGCGATGCAGGCCAACCCGCCTTGCGTACCCGAAAGCTGATGGCCCACCTTCGCAGCATCCGCCGAGAACTCTGGAGCGGAAGCTGGCTGTGCCAAAGCATCAACAGACTTCGTCCACTTAGCTAGCTGCCACGATAGATCCTTATCTACATTGCTAAATGCCGGCATACGCGCCTTCACGCTGGGCCGATACTCCAAGCCGTTTGCGATCGAATCTTCCAACGCACTTTCCGTCAACTTGGCGCCGATATCGTGCAAAGACGGAGGTACGCGACCCTCTTCGCCCAGATCATCTGCACCGACAAAGCGTGTGAACGTAACCGAACTGGGCTCACCCACCCCATCACGTGCATGGCAAGTCATACACTGATTCTGATTCATGTGCACGTAAATCGAATCTTGCGCACTGCGCTCGTGATCTAATTCGGCACGATTACGCAGCAAGTCAACCAATAGCTCACGCTGCTCTACGTTAAAGCCGTAGTCGACTGCGCGATCACTGGGCGCATCACTCAAGCAGCCAGATAGCTCAGCGCGCAACTGCGCCAAGGTTGGCACAGACCGCGGCATTGATACCCCTGCCTCGTGACAACTCGCACAGTTTCTCTGATCGTAAAGCGCACGACCCGACTCGCGCATCGCATCATTCGGATCTGGAAAAGTGCGGTCCACCCGCATCGGAACACTACTAACGTAAGTCAGTTCGGCTGATTCAAACTCACGAAAGTCAAAGTCCGGACCACTCCAACCTGCCTGCAAACCCTCTCCACCACCCTGTTCAAAGAAGGTAATCCGCAGATCATGTGGCCCCGGCGCAAGCTGGATAGGATCAGACTCGATGCGCCGCATCGGATGGGTTCCTAGGTTCTCGACGATACGGTCGCCATTAATAAACAACTCTGATCCATCATCTGAGTTAGTCCAGAAACGATACTCACCACCCTCGGGCACAGTCAGCGTCGACTCGAAGACGATGCCGTAAGCCTCCTTGCGTCGGCCTAAGTTATGCGTCACGCTCTGAGAGCTCCCCGTCTCAACCGGAGTCAACTCATCCCAATTCACACCTTGCGGGCTGAATATTTCTTCTTCGTAGTAAGAATACTTCAGTCCCGGCACACTGACTGACTGCGAGTTGGCAGCTTGGTCGCGCAGAAGCCAGGCGGCCAAAGCAAGCGCTTCATCCTTCTCCAAATGCATGTCCGGCATGCGCCCGACAAGAGTCGCATGACTCGTTGGATCCTCCAATGCCTCGCCGAGTTGAGCTATCGACCATCCCGCAATAAGATCTCGCCCGGAAAAGTCGTCCTCATGGCAGGCAAAGCAGCCGAGCTCGTTATAAAGGCGCTCTCCTGCGGCGCCCATGCCTGGCCCCACTTCGATACCATCGGGCTTCGGCTCAACTCCACCCGAGAGATACATCGCCAGAGAAAAAGCTTCGCGCGACCGCGTGGCCGCATCTCCCCACAATACTTGCGGATGTGGTGAGTCATCTGCAGTTAGAAACTGCGCCACCCACCCCGGCGCACGACGCTCAGCGATGTCTATAAGGTCCGGTGCGATGCGGAAAGCAAGTCTCTCTGCAGCAACACCCTCTGCTGCGTGACATGCAATACAGGCCGATTGTTTAGCTAGCAACTCGGCGCCCGGGAGACCTTCCGCCAAATCACCCACAGGCGCGGTCGAACTCGCGGAACGGTCGGCCTGGCTCGCCGCTGCGACCGGAACTGAACCGGCCAGCAAAATGGCGAACCAGGCGCGCATCATGCCGGCATCTCCAGCCAAGCCTTCTTCTCAGCAGACTCGATCACAGTTTCGATGAACTGCACACCTCTTAATCCGTCTGCCGCGGTCGGATAAGCATCTTCAAGATCAGGCTCGCCGCGCAACGCACGCGCGAATGCGCGATAAATGTTGGCAAAGCCTTCGAGGTAGCCCTCAGGGTGACCCGCTGGCGTGCGGCCAAGCGACTGCGCAGCTTCGCAGAGATATCCATTCGCAGTGCGCCGAAGCTCAGATGGCTTGTCCTTCCAACACACATGTAGGTCATTAGGGTGCTCTTGATCCCATTCGATACCACCTTCGGTTCCGTAGATCCGCAGACGTAAACCATTTTCACGACCAGCGCAAACCTGACTTGCACAGAGCGTGCCCGTCGCACCATTTTCGAGTTCGATAAAAGCCATCGTGTCGTCATCGACCTGGCGGGTCGGCACGAAGCTACGGCGATCGGCATAGATACGCGAAACCTTGTGACCTGAGACGTGCTCGAGCAAGTTGAAAGCGTGTGTGCCGATGTCACCTAAGGCGCCACCCGGCCCGGATCGCGCTGGATCCGTACGCCAATCGGCCTGCTTCTGCCCGGTCTCCTCGAGCGGATCGACCAGCCATCCCTGCAAGTACTCAGCGTAGACCTTCAACACTTTGCCGATCTTGCCCGAGCGCACCAGCTCCCGCGCCTCGCGGATCATTGGATATCCCGTGTAGTTGTGGGTCAATGCAAATACACGCCCACTAGCCCGTGCCACCGCAAGCATCTCTCGCGCAAGCTCGCCATTAACTGTCAGTGGCTTGTCACAGATTACGTGGAACCCACGGTTCAAAAACTCGACTGCCGGCCCATGGTGCACGTGATTGGGCGTCACGATCGACACTGCCTGAATGCGCTGATCTTCCGGCAAGGCGGACTCGACTTCTGCCATCTCCGTCCAGCTGCCGTAAATACGCACGGGATCCAAGCTCAGCTCTTCGCCAGTCTGCGCCGATTTATCCGGACTTGAGCTGAAGGCGCCTGCGACCAAGTCGAAGTCGCCGTCCATATTGAGCGCAATACGGTGCACCGCGCCGATAAAGGCGCCCGGGCCACCACCGACCATGCCAATTCGAATCTTGGAGGGGGAACTCATTGGAAGGAGGGGAAAGGAGAGAGCCTACGCGCGCGCGGGCAAATCGACCCGCACGAAGGTACCACCCTCGCACTGCGCTGAGGAAAAGCGCGTCGGGAGTAACGCGCGACAAATTCGATCAATGCCGCCTAGAGGCCTAGAACGCGGCGATTCATGTCCTGATCCGCGCCCGAGGCTGCAAAGTCATCGAAGGTGGTTTTGGCGACCTCGATGATATGGTCGGCAATGAACTGTGCACCCTCAGCAGCGCCGACCAAATTATCCTTGTAGGCGCACTCCCATTCGAGCACTGCCCAGCCTTCGAAATCGTACTTCGCTAGCTTGGTAAAGACACCTGTCCAATCGGTCTCCCCATCACCAAGCGAGCGAAATCTTCCGGCACGATCGCCCCAAGGAAGATAACCGCCATAAACGCCAACACGACCATCGCACTCAAGCTCGGCATCCTTGACGTGAAACATCTTAATCCGATCGTGATAGAGATCGATGAACTGCAGATAGTCAAGGGCTTGCAATACGAAATGACTCGGGTCATACAAGATATTGGCACGCGAGTGACCATCGACCTCATCGAGGAATCGCTCCCAAGTAGCTCCGTCGTGTAAATCTTCACCCGGATGGATCTCGTAGCAAAGGTCGACGCCGCACTCGTCGGCAACATCAAGGATCGGCCTCCAGCGGCGGCCGAGCTCAGCAAATGCCTCCTCGACCAAACCTGCTGGACGCTGTGGCCACGGGTAAAAGTATGGCCAAGCCAGTGCGCCCGAGAAGGTCACGCTCGATGCCAGGCCCATGTTCTGCGAAGCCTTCAACGACTTCTTAACTTGGTCGATCGCCCATTCAGTGCGCGCACCCTTGTCGCCGCGCACGGCTTGGGGAGCAAAGCCATCGAATAGCTCATCGTAGGCTGGGTGCACTGCGACTAGCTGGCCCTGCAAGTGCGTCGATAACTCAGTTGGCTCAACACCATACTCGGCCAGATGACCTTTGTACTCATCGCAGTAGCCTTTTGATTCAGCGGCCTTTTCGAGGTCGATTGCGTTCGGATCCCAAGTAG
>JAKVCF010000084.1 GCA_022447335.1 Planctomycetota bacterium
GTCGAGATCTACGACCCAGCGACGGAAAGTTGGAGCAACGCGGCACCGCTCCCGATTCCGCGCGCGGGATCCACCTCCAGTCTGCTGCCCGATGGTCGCGTACTGGTCGCAGGTGGCACCAAGGGCGATAGACAAAACCGTTTGTACTCGGTCGACGACCTACTAACCACAAGTCTCCGCACCACCGAGATCTATGATCCAGCGACGAACAGCTGGGCTGGGGGTCCGAATATGAGCGAACCGAAAGCAGGAGCAGTCAGCGTCACGCTTAATAACGGCGAAGTGATGATTGCTGGCGGCGTTACTTTCCAGTCGATCTTCGGCATTCCAATCCCGGACTTCAGTGAGAAGGTGGTCTTCTATGATCCAGCGGGCAACAGCTTCCGCACCAGCTCCATGCGAGAGAAGCGTGCACTTTTCGGCATGACCAAGCTCACTGATGGTCGAGTACTAATCGCTGGTGGCGGTGGCGGTGACATCTTCAGTATCGGTCCGATCAAGAAGACTGAGATCTACGATCCTGTCACAGACAGGTTCACTAACCTAGCACTACTGGATACTGCTGTGGCTTTCTCGGGCTGCGTTTCGCTACCCGACGGACGCGCCGTGATCGTTGGTGGTGCCACTGGTGATCTGGATGACCCGATTCCGGTCAATGACGTCTGGGTCTTCGACCCAAATGGCGACACCATCACCGCAATCACCAAAATGAATGCTGCGCACGGCGGTCAAGCTACGCTGATGACGATCAACGGCAATATCACCGTGATCTCAGGCGAAAGTAATAGCGGCGCAGCAGAAGCTGTCAGTGAAAGCTTAACCCCTGGCCCCTAACTACCAGGACAGCGAATACCCAACAGCGAGCGCATAGTTCGCCTGGCGGTACACGTCGTAAGACAGATCGGAAAGCACGCTGTTGTCGCCTGTCTGAATGTTCTGAGGCAAGGCTGCGACAAATCCCACGTGCCAGGCGCCACCTCCTGGACCATCGTGGAAGCTAATGCCGGTGCCTAAGTGCCAATTATTTGACGGCAGTAGGCCAGGCACCACCGTCCCACCAACGGGGTCGGAACTCCAACCTAGACCGACACGCGAAGTCACCGCCCAGCCTTCGACAAGTCGGCCATGCTCTGCCAGCTGACGACGCGCCCAAGCTGCAGGTGCCCAGACCCAGTCATGCTCCCAGCCGAAGGAGAGCGCCCATGAATCATCCCATCGATTGTCGAGATCAAGAGTCGTCTCGCCAGTTCCATCGAGCATGTCATTAAAGATCTCACTAGATCCACCTGTCAACTGAGCCGTCCAGCCGTCAAAGGTCTGCGACCACTGCGTCCAGATCGCCTGTGCGTGCAAGCGATCACGCTGCCCCAGCGGCTGGAAATAGGCAAAGCCAAGTTGTGCAGGAAAGCGCACATCAGCAATGCTCAAGTCATAGGAACTAGTCGTGGGCGTATCGGGGCCAAAGGTAGCGCGAATGACGTCTCCTAAATCGGCTTCGAGATCAATGTCGGCTGAGCCATCGATATCCACTGCATTGGAAGGTGGGCGAAACCAAAATCCAAAACGGCGGCCACGATCATCCTGATAGGCGAAACCAAACTTCAACATTCGCATGATCGCAGCATCAGCTTCGGTGTCGTACTCGACCTGAAACTGGGTCAAATCTCGCCCACCTAAACTACCCAGAGTCTTAAACACTTCGCCCCAAGTCGCACCAAGACCCTCCAACGAAGGAGGTGGCGCGCCCTGCATAGTATCGAGGTCAAGCTCGGTCGCAGAAGAAAGCGAAAGTGCTGTATCACGCAGTGAGAGACCGATCCCCAGTGCAAGGCCGGGTGCCGGCGTCCAGGCCAAACTAGGCACCAAGCCAATCTGCACTACTTCGTTGTCGATCTCAATCAACCGATCGCGTGGTTCGAAAACTCCAGACCCTGGCTCGGTCTCGTCAGCTGCTATATCCAACTTGGTCCAGCGCGAAAAGCTCGTACTACCGCCAGAAGTAGGAAGTACTTGAAAAGACCAAGCCCAATCGCGACTCGGTCGCATGCCAATCGCAAGAAAAGGTGCCAAAGCTGGATGGCCCGAGGACGAGAAACTACGTCCAATGCGATCCGTACCCTCAATCGGATTAGAAACTCCCCGCAGCGAAGTGTCGAACTGCCATTGCCCAGGATCGAGCTTCACAAAGCCAAGCATTGCCGGATTATGGACCGCCTCCGCGAGATCTTCCCCGCCAGCCAATCCCGCTCCGGCCAATCCCGCCAATCTCGGTGAATCGCCGGTTAGTTCCCCACCTTGCTGCGCAACCGCCGCACTGACTCCGGTCGTCGAGAAGAGAAAGGAAAGAGAAGCGAGGTAACGGAAGGTCATTGAGGAGGACGATGACGACGCAAATGCGCAAGTGCCCCTTCAAAGTCTGGGGGCGGGTCCGTTCGGAATGTCAGGGTCTCGCCGGTGCGAGGATGCTCAAATCGCAGCGCGTAAGCATGCAGCAGAGTCCGGCGGACCTCCGGATGGCCGTCCGGAAGCATACCTAGGCCGTAGTTCTTTGCCCGGTAGATTGGATCCCCCACAATCGGGTGGTCAATCGAACGCAAATGCGCGCGGATCTGATGCTTGCGCCCGGTCTTGGGGCGCAGCCGCACAACCGAAAATCCGTGAAAACGCTCAATCAACTGCCAAAAAGTGGCTGCATCACGTGTGCCTTTGTCCCAAGAGCGGGTGATTTTCACTCGATTGGGCCGACGCGGGTCCGCCATAAGGCGCTTTTCGATCCAATCTGACTCAAATCGTGGCTCCCCATAGACCAGGGCCCGATACTCCTTGGCCACTGAGCGGTCTGCAAACTGCTGCATCAGATCCTCGAAGCTACGAGTCTCGAAGGCCACAACACAGACACCACTGGTATCCCGATCGAGCCGGTGCACCACGCCAGGCCGATTAGCCCCGTGAGCGATCGGAAGGTTGGGGCCATAACGCTGGACCAACCAGGATGCCACAGTGGCCTGTCGGTCACCAGGCGAGATGCCGTGCATCACCAAGCCTGGGGGCTTGTCTAACACGGCTAGATATTCGTCCTCGTAAAGCAAACTAGGCTCCAGAGGAGATCCGGGCTCCAGAAGCTGCTGCCGGGGCGGCGTCACCAAGATTTCTTGGCCCGCAGTGACTGAATCACCGGGGACCGCAGCCACCGCGCCATTGACTCGAACTCGCCCATCCCGAATCCATGTTCCCAATCGGGAACGAGAGACCTCGATAGAAATGCATTCGAGCACCGCAAGATCCAAGCGGAAACCGGCAAGTTCCTCAGGAACAGTCGCACGCAGCGTGTCAGGGTCGTCGGACATGTTGAGAAACCAGCCTCCCGCCCCATTCTAAAGTAACCAATGCCATGTTGTTCGCCCGATGGTCGGGTGGGCTTCGTCGGTTAAACTGCACGGCCGTCTTCTCGACGCCCCCGCACGAGATCACGATGCTGACTTCCCTAGTTTTCCTCGCTCTGCCCATCCCCGCACCAGCTCAGACAGCCGGCGACGCCAATGGCGTTCAAGGCCTAGTTGAAATTCCTGCCGGTCGCGTTCAAATCGGACTATCGGAATCCGAAGCCAAGGAACTGATCAACGAGCATCCGAACACCGCCGCCCAGATCGGTGCTCAAGTTGGCAGCCACCGCCCCTCGCTGGAGCGTTTCTGGATTGCTCCGACCGAGGTCACTAACGAAATGTACCTCCGTTATGTTCAGGACACCGGCGCAATGCCTCCAGCATCGTGGGTGCAGCTCGATCGCGATGAACGCCTAGCCATCATCGATGAGCTCAAGAAGGACGATCCCGCTGCTAAGCTCGATGCTAATGCACTCGGCGTTTGGTGGGAAAAGAACTGGGAATCAGGCGAGTATAAATGGGGAGTCCTCCCTGAGGAAGCCACGATGCCAGTCGGCTACATTAGCCATGAAGATGCGCGTGCGTTCTGCGTCTGGGCCGGCCTGCGTCTTCCGACTGAAGAGGAATGGGTGCGCGCTGCACGCGGCGACGAAACCGATCAGTTTTTTCCGATGGGCGATTTTGATGCCGCCCTGGTCGCACATGATGCGACAAAGCCGCGCGAGCTCGCATTTAAGGCTTTGCCGGTTTCGGCACTTGAGAACGCGTCGACCTTCGGACTATATGACATGGCGGGTAACCACTGGGAGTGGACCGACAGCCGCTTTGAATCGCTGCCAAAGTTCAAACCTTTCACCGTGAGGACCAAGAAAGCCGGCAAGGTGAATGTCGCTCCGGACTTCGACGCTGCGGCCTTTGTCCTTAAGGGAGGGAGCTTCCAGAACCCCGGCCACGCCTGCTCGGTGCACGTGCGCCCGGGCATTCAGGCTTGGTTCCGCGCGCCCATACTTGGCTTCCGCGTCGCTTCAAGTGGCGTGCCGGGGCGCGACTATGCTGCCTACCACCTCGATCAGATCAGCGGCGCGCTGGTCGGCGGTTTGCCCTCAGCAGTCCTCGACCTCGATCGCGTGGTCGCAGTCGATAAGCACCGCGTCGTGCCGAACTCCGAGTTCGAGTCACGCCGCGGCGAACCGAAGAAGCCCCTGCCTGCAAGCAAGCTACCAGACGAATACGCCGTATTTGACCGGGGCGACACGCTGGCGATCGTTCCGATGCGCGAAGTCCCGGTAAAGAAGGGACGCTTAGCCCGTACCATTGCTGACGAAGGCCCGATCACTATCGGCGCGCTCACTTCGACTGTCGCGCTCGAAAGCGCGAATGCTCTGGCCGGAACCTACGTGATGATGTACGTCTCGCCGCAGGAGGCCGAAACTCTACTCGAGCTTGGTATCACGGTACCGGAAGAAGTGATGCCTAAGAACTGGAAGCCTAAGAAGCTGAAAGAAGACGAGGTCTCGATCAAGGAGATCTGGCCCAAGGTCGAAGGTTTGGCCCTAGCCGTGGATACTCCCTATGTCCTGCTGATCGATAAGGAACGCACTGCTGTCAGCTTGATCCCGTTGCCGCGCGAACCACGAGAACTGCGCATGCGCGATGCTAACAACAGCATCACTTTCAACCTGGACAAGGAGTTTATCGACTTCCAGGTTGCAGTGCCGGCTGATGGTGGCAAGGACGCCTTCCTGTTTAACCTGCAGCTGAAGCCGCGCAGCGCACAAGGCTCGCTACTGCAGCCAACTGACTGGAACGAAGGCCCCTTCGCCGTGATCGAAAAGAAAGACGATTAATCCCTTCTTGCAAGCAAACGAAAGGGCGCGCTTGGATCTCCGAGCGCGCCCTTTCGTTTTGGTGATCAACTAGTGCGATTAAAGCGCTAAGAGGTTGGCTTCGAGCATGCCCGCCTCTTGCTGCAGCTCGATGAGACGCTGCTTCTCTGAAGCAACCACGTCTGGATCTGCATTCTGTAGAAAACGGTCGTTCGAGATCTTCTTTTCGATGCCCCCGATACCTTTCTGCACCTTATCCAACTTCTTCTCGAGTGAGGCGCGCAACTTGGCAGGGTCGGTCTCCGCAGCAAGTGGAAGAAAGACTGCACCTGCGGCAGTGACATCGGTCCCGGCGTTCTTCGGGCGATCACCACCTTCGCTAACAGAAAGCTCAGCGAGACGAGCCATCCACAACACTAACTCGCAACTATCGGAAACAGTCACGGCAGCCTCGGCCGATTCAGCCAGCAACCGACCCTCGGGCTGGTCAGCAGCGGGAATCTCGAGCAGCGCCCGAACGTTGCGAAAACCACGTACCACATCTTGCAGCAACGCAAAGTCCTGCTCGGCCGTCGCATCAGCCTGCCCCGCCTCGGCCAGCCAGGAAGCCTGGATCAGCAATTCTTCTTCGCCGCGCAGCGAAGCAGGGAGCTCACCCCAGAGGGCTTCGGTCATATACGGCGTGAAGGGGTGCAGCAATTTGAGCAGAGCATGCAGAATTTCCCCCAAAGTGCGGCGAACGCGCGCCGCTTCCGCTGCCTCAGGTGTATTCGGACCAGCGTCCTCTGCAACTCGCAGGCGGCGCTTGGCAGCCTCAAGGTACCAGTCGCAGAAGTCATCCCACGTGAAACGATAAAGCGCAATCGCCGCATCATGGAAATCGTAACTCTCAAGCGCACGACCCACCTCCTCGGTAGTGACAGCTAGGCGAGAGCGAATCCAGCGGTCTTCGATACCATCGGCGGGATCATCCGCCATCTCGCCGCCGAGGTGCCCCAATACAAAACGAGCCGCATTCCAGATTTTATTGCAGAAGCGTTGCCCCAGCTCAAAGCGGTTCGCGGCAAGCTTCACATCCTGTCCCTCGCGGGTCAGAATCATCAGCGAGTAACGAACTGCGTCCGCCCCATACTGCTTGATCATCTCGACTGGATCAATGCCATTGCCTGCCGACTTAGACATCCGCTTGCCCTGAGCATCGAGCACGTTGGCATGGATGTAGCAAGTCGAAAAGCAAAGCTGTGAGTCATCGTTGTCAAATCCGACTGGCCCGCCTTCTTCAGTAAAGGCATAGCCTGCCATGATCATGCGCGCTACCCAGAGATAAATGATGTCACGCCCAGTCGACAGAAACTGTGTCGGATAGTACCGAAGCATTTCTTCGGTGTTCTCCGGCCAACCCAGTGTGGCGAAAGGCCATAGCCAAGACGACGCCCAAGTGTCGAGCACATCTTCATCCTGCCGCACAATGGGCTTGCCAGTATTTGGATGAGGATCGCCTATCTCCAGCCCTTCAACTGAAGCCACAGCAACCTCGTCTTCGTCATACCAGACGGGAATGCGATGCCCCCACCAGAGCTGACGTGAGATGCACCAGTCGTGCACATTCTCCAGCCAGTCGAGATACACCTTCTCCCAACGCGCCGGCTTAAACTTAAGTTTTCCGGACTTTGCCGCGGCAATCGCGGGCTCCGCCAGCTTCTCCATCGCGACGAACCACTGCTCGGAGACCAGTGGCTCGATCGGCGTCTTTGAGCGATCGGAAATCGTGACGTTATGAGTGTGATCTTCGACCTTTTCGAGCAGGCCGATATCTTCCATAGCCGCAACCACGGCCTCACGTGCCTTCTCGCGGCTCATACCAGCGAAACGCCCACCGTTCTCGTTGATCGAACCATCCTTATCGAGCACGATAATGATCGGCAAACCCGCACGCGCACCACGCTCGTAGTCCGCCGGATCGTGGCCCGGCGTGAGCTTGACTGCTCCAGTACCAAACTCAGCATCGACGGTGTCGTCAGCAACGATGGGAATCTCCCGATCGACAAGGGGCAACATTAGCTTCTTGCCAACCCAGTCTTTATAACGCGGGTCTTCGGGATGCACCGCCACACCTGTATCGCCCAACATGGTCTCCGGGCGCGTAGTCGCCACGGTCAGATGACCGCTACCATCGACCAGCGGGTAACGCAAATGCCACAGATATCCTTTGCGTGCCACGTACTCGATCTCGTCATCCGATACCGCAGTCTGTAACTTGCAGTCCCAGTTGACTAAGCGCGCACCACGATAAATCAGCCCTTGCTCCCAGAGGCGAACAAAGCTAACTCGCACCGCGTGCGACATATCTTCGTCGAGCGTGAACTTGGTGCGGCTCCAATCACAACTCGCGCCCAAGCGGCGCAACTGTGACAAGATCGCGTTGCCGTGATGATCCTTCCAGTCCCAGATCTCTTGTAAGAAAGATTCGCGGCCGAGTTCCTCGCGAGTGACTCCTTTCTCTTGGAAGAGCTTCTTTTCTACCACCGCCTGAGTCGCGATTCCGGCGTGGTCTGTTCCGGGCAGCCACAGTGCATCAAAGCCCTGCATGCGACGGTGACGAATCACAATGTCCTGAATCGTGATATTAAGAGCGTGGCCCATATGCAGCACACCGGTGACGTTCGGCGGAGGCATCATGATCGTGAAGGACTCACGCCTAGACGGACTCTCCGGCGGCGCGAAGGCGTTACAAGCTTCCCAGCGCGCGTAGATCGCGCCCTCAAACTCCGTCGGGGTGTAACGGGTCGGCAACGTTGGTACGGTGCTCTCGGTCATCGTCAGATCTCCTGGCCGTACACCTGTGCAAGGGCGGCGGCGGCCGATTGAGCTAGAGATTGTCGCAAATCCGGCGCGAGATAGCCCAGTTCTCTGCGGGCCCGTTCGCAAGAAAGCACTAATCGTGGTGGGCGCGGGGGCCCACTCCAATCGGCCAATCGAGCGCGTTGATGCGGGAAGGGTATGTCAGCCAGCAAACAGGCGCGCTCCCCCAGCGTGTAGCGATCGATCGCGTCCGCACTGGCCAAGTGATAAACACCCTCAGCCTGCGGGCTACGCACCGGGTCTAGCAAAGCGCCCAGTGGCGCTGCCAGATCACTGGCATTCACCGGGACACGCCACTCGTCCTCGAAAAGCTCCCATACATCGCCACGACGAGCAGCGGTCACCAGAATCTGGTCCGCTCCCATGCGATCAGGGCGCCCGAGAACCGCAGGCCCCAATAGAAGCGGCAAGCGCATCACAATACCTCCACCAGCCAGAGAGACCTCTTCGCCCTCAGCCTTACTGCGACCGTAAGTATGAATCGGATTCGGTTGCGCCTGCTCGGCGTATCGATCGGCTTGGCCATCGAAAACCTGGTCTGTACTGATCGTGATCCAGCGACCGCCGATCACGGCCAACGCCGCGACGCCTTCTTCGATCACGCCTGCGTGGAGCCGATAGGCGAGCTCTGGATCCTGTTCACAGCGGTCAATGTGTGCGACGGCTGCGGCATGCAACACCGCTTGAGGCTGCAGCTGCTCAATTAGCCTTCGCATGCTGCCCGGCACGCGCAAGTCCACCTCAACAAACTGAGCGTCTTGCCAAGCCAGTGGCCGAAATCTACCTGCCACAATAACGCGTGGCCCGTCAGCCCTCCTGCCTCTCGCTAATCCAGCACCAAGCACACCGCCCATGCCCGTTAGCAAGACACAGGGTTCGGGCTGCGCTGAGAGCTCCATGCCGCTAGGCTACCCGTTCGCATGCGTGTTGCCCTGCTCGCGAACCCGTGGTCTGGCCGCGGCGTCGGTCCGGCTCGAGCCCGAGCGATCGCCTCTGCCCTGCAGAATCATGGCTGGGAATTCGAAGTTCACATCGGCGATTCGCGCAGTGACACCGTGCACTGGGGCAGCCAGCTTCCAGGGCAAGCTGACCGCGCGGTAGTAGTCGGCGGAGACGGCACACTGAACGCCGTAGTTGAAGGCATACTCACGCAAAGTGAACACAAGTGCGATATTCCACCAATCCTGCAGGTGGGCCTAGGTACCGCAAATCTGCTGACACATGAACTCGGACTACCACGCCGCGACCGCCCTCTGGCCCGCGTAGTCGAAAAGGGTTACGTACAACCCTTCGACGTTGGCGAATTGATCTTACAAACTGCAACTGATGCCCCGGCCTCGCCTCGACCCTGCCTGATGGTCTGGGATTTCGGGCTCGGCGCCGCGTTGATGAAAACTATGGACGAGGTACGTACCGGCCCGATTCGGAAAAGCGATTACGCCAAACTGCTCTGGCGCCTATTTCATGATTACCAGCCCGTCCCACAGCGCGTAGTCGCTGACGGCAAAGATCTCGGCGAGTTTGAGTACGGAATTGTTACCGGCATCCGCACGTACGCCTCGTCGGCTTTCAAGTTCCCGCCCTGCGAGTACGACGACAATTTCTGGGAACTCTACCTCTTCCCAAAAGTAGACAAGCGCCGCTTGGTCAGCCTCGCTAGCCGAGCGATCTTCCGCCAAATCGCGAAAATGCCAGGCATGGTCCACACGCGCGCGCGCTCAGTAGAGGTTTCAGGTCCAGACCCTGCGCCGGTACAGATCGATGGCGACTACTATGGCCACACGCCCGTATCATTCGGGCTCACCGGGCGTCGTCTCCCAATCCTTCGCCCTGCACGCTCATGAGCTCCACCGACATCGAGATTCTGCCTGACCTCCGTGTCGGAGGCGGCGCTGCCCCTCTGCTTATCGCCGGACCGTGCGCCATCGAAGGCCCTCAGACCGTCGATTATGCTCTCGCCACGGCCGAAGCCTTAGCAGGGCTCGAAGTTCAGTGGGTGTTCAAAGCTTCCTTCGACAAGGCCAACCGTACCTCAGTCGGAGGCGGCCGAGGTGTTGGCT
>JAKVCF010000085.1 GCA_022447335.1 Planctomycetota bacterium
ATGTGGAAGTCGACTGACCGCGGAAAAACTTGGGAATCCATCGGGCTGGCCGACAGTCATCACATCGCGCGCATCTTGATTCATCCACGTAATCCCGATGTGGTGTACGCCGCGGTGATGGGTCACCTATATGGGTCTAGTGAAGAGCGCGGGGTCTACCGCAGTGTGAACGGAGGTCAATCCTGGGAACGTGTGCTATTCGCAAATGCGGATGCAGGAGCAGTCGAAATGTGCATGGACCCTTCCAATCCGCGCATCCTTTTCGCCAGCACTTGGCGTGGTCGTCGCACACCTTGGAGTCTGAGTTCGGGAGGAGAGGGGTCCTCAATATGGAGAACCAAGGACGGCGGTGATACTTGGACAGAAATTATCGGCAATGAAGGTATGCCCGAGGGCACGATCGGCATCAGCGGTGTGTCGGTTTCGGCGGCGGACCCGAGTGTGGTTTATGCGATCATAGAATCTGAAGAGGGCGGCGTCTTCCGCTCGGACGACGGTGGAGAAACTTGGCGGCGCATTAATAGCGAGCGCAAGTTGCGTCAGCGCGCCTGGTATTACTCGCGCATCTTTGCCGATCCGCAGGATGTCGATACGGTTTACGTGCTAAACGTATCCTTTTGGCGTTCGAAGGATGGCGGTAAGGCTTACGAGTCAATTCCGACGCCTCACGGCGATCACCATGATTTGTGGATCGATCCGACCGACTCGAATCGCATGGTCATTGGTGACGACGGGGGGGCTCAGGTCAGTCTAAATCGAGGTGAAAGCTTTAGTACTTACTACAACCAGCCAACTGCGCAGTTCTATCGCGTCACAGTTGATGATTCTTTCCCGTATCGGATTTATGGTGCGCAGCAGGATAATTCGACTCTGCGCGTTTCACATCGTTCGATCGGCAGTAGCACGATTGGTGAACGCGATTGGGAGTCAACTGCGGGTGGAGAAAGTGGTTGGTTGGCTCCCGATCCGCGCAACAGCGAGGTTGTTTATGGAGGATCCTATGGGGGTTTCCTGACGCGCCGTAATCATGGCACGGGTGAGACTCGCGCAGTGAACGTTTGGCCGGATAACCCCCTTGGCGCGGGCGCGGAGGAGATGAATCCGCGTTTCAACTGGAACTTCCCGATTGTGTTCTCTCGACACGAGGTGGGGGTGCTCTATTCAGCTGGGAATAAACTTTTCCGCTCGACCAACGAGGGGCAGAGTTGGACTGCAATTAGTCCAGACCTCTCTCATAATGATCCCGCCACACTGCGTTCATCGGGCGGTCCGATTACTAAAGACAACACAGGTGTCGAGTACTACGCAACCATCTTTTCGATTGCAGAGAGTGTGTCTGAATCAGGTGTGATCTGGTGTGGTACCGATGATGGTCGCCTGCATATCACGCGCAACGGTGGCGATAGCTGGCAAGATGTTACCCCACCGGGAATCCAGAAATGGATGCAATTCAATTCCATTGATGCTGACCCTTTCCGGCCGGGAGGCGCTTACGTTGCCGGTACGCGTTACAAGTTGGATGACTTCGCTCCCTATCTTTACAAGACTGAGGATTACGGCATGACGTGGAATCGTATCGATGATGGTATCGATCGCGATGCATTCAGCCGTGTGGTGCGCGCGGACCCCAAACGTGAAGGGCTGCTCTACGCGGGAACTGAATCAGGTATGTGGATCTCGCTAGACGACGGCGCTCATTGGGAGTCGTTTCAACTAAACCTTCCGATCGTGCCGATTACCGATTTAGTAGTGAAGAATGACGACTTAGTTGTTGCGACCCAGGGCCGTTCTTTCTGGGTGCTCGACGATCTGACTGTGCTGCATCAGTGGGACGATCGCTTCCTGTCCCTCGAAGCTTGGCTGCTGGATCCCCGTCCGACATTCCGTCTGCGTGGGGGGCGGCGTGAGGGTAGTTTGACTCAGGGCACCAATCCACACGCTGGCGTGGTGCTTCACTATCACTTGCGGGACGACCTTCCGGAGGGCGGGAGCCTCTCGCTTGAGATTCTAGATGATGATCGTCGAGTCATTCGTGAGCTGATTCAGAAGCCTGCGGATGAGGGCGACAGCGAACCGAATCGTCGCCCAGGTGACCCCGAACTGGTGCTTGAATGCGAGGCGGGCATGCACCGTTATGTCTGGGACCTGCGCTATCCAGGCGCCGCGACTTTCGATGGCATCATCAACTGGGGCGGAGGTTTGTCCGGGCCGCGCGCCTTGCCTGGGACTTACCATGCCGTGCTCAAGTTAAATGGAGAGGTCGTCAGTGACAGTGTGATTGAGATTTTGATGGATCCACGTGTTGAGTCCGATTTCTCTGGCCTACAAGAGCAGTTTGACTTCCTGATTAAAATCCGAGACAAGGCAACTGATACTCACGACGCTATCGCACGTATTCGAGAGATTCGTAAGCAGATTCAAGCTGTGTATGCTCGTGCCGAAGGGGATTCCATTCTCAATAGTCTGAAGGATTTCGGTGACGTGATACTCGACGAGATAAAACTGATCGAAGAGGTGCTCTACCAGACGAAGAGTCGCAGCAACCAGGACCCTCTGAATTTTCCGATTCGCCTGAATAACAAGTTGACCGCACTTGGCGGAACGGTGGCAATGGGAGATTTTCGTCCGACAGCGCAGGCTTACGGGGTTTACGAATATCTTGTCACCAAGATTGATATCGAACTAAGCAAGCTGAATGCGATCGAAGCCGAGCAGATTCCAGCCTTTAATGCGCTGGTTTTGAGTCAGGAGATTCCAGCGATTGCTCCGTTAGGCAGTGATGATTAGCCTTACGAGTACTGTTCATGCGTCTTCGTTTCAGCATCCCTGCTCCTGCAGGGTGTGGGAGAATCAGTTGCTTACGAAGGAGATTGTCCTAGCTCGACTTCGCGGTCAGCATGCGCTCTAGCAGTTGCTCTTGCTCGGCTACATGCCGGGCATAGGATCCCGAAGCGGGCGCTGCAGCGATCGGTCGTCCGAGGTACTCCACTTCAATGCCTAGGCCATTCAGGCGATCGTGGAGGAAGGTCCATGCTCCTTGATTGCGCGGTTCTTCCTGCAGCCAGATCAGGTCCGCTCCCGGATGCTTCGCCAGCTCATCTTCAAGTGCCCTGCGAGGGAAAGGATAGAACTGCTCGAGGCGTACGATCGCGAGGTCTTTTCGTTCGGCAGCATTGCGTCGGTCGATGGCGTCGAAGTAGACCTTGCCAGAGCACAGCACGACTGTCTTTGCGTCTTTGGTGATATGCGGATCGCCCAGCACCTCCTGGAAACCGCCAGCTGTGAACTCCTCGATTGCACTGGTCGCTCGCGGGTCACGCAGTAGTGATTTGGGCGTGAAGAAGATCAGCGGCTTACGGTTCGGACCAGCTAGCCCTTGGCGCCGTAGGAGGTGGAAGCACTGCGCCGGCGTGCTTGCCTGTACTGCCTGAAAGTTTCCTTCAGCTGCTAGCTGCAGGAAGCGTTCGATCCGTGCGCTGGAGTGTTCGGGCCCTTGTCCATCTTGGCCGTGGGGGAGTAGCAGGGTCAGGCCGACGCGCTGGTCCCACTTTGCTTCGCCGCCAGTGATGAACTGGTCGATCGGGATCTGTGCTCCGTTGGCGAAGTCGCCGAACTGTGCTTCCCAGTACACCATGGCTTCCGGGTGGGACAGGCTGTAGCCATACTCATAGGCCACCACCGCCTCTTCCGAGAGCAGTGAGTCGTACACCTGCACGTCGACGTCCTCGCGGAGTTGGGCAAGCGGAAGATAGTCTTTGCCAGTCGACTGGTCACGGATTACGGCGTGGCGGTGGCTGAAGGTGCCGCGACCAGAGTCTTGACCGGACATGCGCATCGCGACGCCATCCTGCACGAGAGTGCCGAAGGCTAGTGCCTCAGCGCAGCCCCAATCTAGCCCACGGTTGCCGCGCACCATCTCCTCACGCCGCTTGAGTTGACGTAGCAGATTGGGGTGCACCACGTGCCCTTCGGGCATCGAGTTGAGCGAATCAACCAAAGTGACCAGTCGTTCAGCTGGTAGTCCGGTCTCGGGGGAGTTGCTGTCCGACCACTCGGCCGCACACAGTTCGCTACTCGGGGCGAGCTCGTAGGTGTGCGCTTCTGACTTGCGACCGCGCGAAATCTCAAGAGCCTCCCGTAGTTCGTGGTCGAAGCGTTCGCCAATGGCCTCACACTCTTCGCGGGTCATTTGCCCGCGGCGAACCAGGAGTTCGGTGTAGTTCTCACGTACGGTTGGGTGATCCGCAATCTTCTTGTAGAGCTGCGGTTGGGTGTACATTGGTTCATCGCCTTCGTTATGCCCGCGTCGGCGGTAGCAGACCATGTCGATCACTACATCTGCGCCATGCTTGCGCTGATACTCCGTGGCCACTGTGCAGGCGCGTACCACAGACTCCGGATAGTCTCCGTTGGCGTGCAGGACAGGGGCTTGCACCATCTTTGCTATATCGCTGCAGTAGTACGCGGAGTGCAGGTCTTGCGGGCCGGCCGTGAAGCCAATCTGGTTGTTAACAATGAGGTGGATTGTGCCGCCGGTTCTATAGCCAGGCAGCCCGCTCATCTGCAGTGTTTCCGCGACAACTCCTTGGCCGGTAAAAGCGGCGTCTCCGTGAATCAGCACACCTAGTGTCTTCTTGCGTTCTGCGTCCCCGGCTATGTCCTGGTAGGCGCGTACTTGGCCACAAACTACCGGATTGACGGCTTCCAGGTGAGAGGGGTTGGCGGCCAGAATGATTTCGACTTCTTTCCCGCTTGGAGTTCGATAGGTGCCGCGTTGACCAAGGTGGTACTTCACATCTCCGCTTCCTTCGACTTCACCGGGTAGCAGTACTCCCTCGAACTCTCGGAACATCTGTTCGTAGGGACGATTTAGTAGCGTGGCGAGTAATGTCAGGCGGCCGCGGTGAGCCATGCCAATAACGATTCTTTCGACACCGTCTTCGGCGGCCAGGTCGAAGATTTCTCCCAGCGCTGGGATCATCGAGTCAGCGCCCTCACCGGAGAATCGCTTGTTGCCGGGGTAGCGCGTCTGCAGGAAGCGCTCGAAGTTTTCAGCGCAAATCAGGCGCTCGAGGATGCGGCGACGGTGATCGGGCAGATATTCTGGCTCGTTGCGGCGCTCTTCGATTCTATTACGAATCCAGTGCTTCCGTTCACGGTCGATGATGTGCATGTACTCCGACGTCCAACGCCGACAGTAAGCTTCCCGTAGTATGGTCAGGATTTCGCGCAGCGTCATCTTGGGCTTGCCACCCATGCCATCGGTCAGGAACTCACGGTCGAGGTCCCAGATGGTAAAGCCATACCATTCCGGATCGAGTGAAGAGCGTAGGTCGGGCTTGTACTCCAGTGGATCGAGATCCGCGAGCTGGCATCCTCGGCTGCGATAGGCGCCGATCATCTGCCAGACTTTCGCTTGATCTTCGGCGAGCTCTTGTTCTGACTTAGCACGTGCATCCACCGTGGCTACTGCGGGGCGCCACGGCACTCGCAGGCAACGGAAGATTTCTTCCCAGAAGCCGCCGCTGCCATCAAGTAGTTCTTCTACGCGTGCTAGGAGGCGGCCGGATTCAGCGCCCTGGACGGTGCGGTGGTCGTAGGTGCTGGTGATGGTCATCACCGGGCCCATGGCTATATCAGCCAGGATTGCTGGGTTCATTTGGCGGGCCTGCACCGGCAGGCCCACTGACCCGGTGGCTAGAATCAGGCCCTGACCCTCCATGAGGCGGGGTACAGAAGCCTCTGTGCCAAATCCGCCTGGATTGGTCAGAGTGAAGGTGGTTCCGGCGAAGTCTGTGGCGGTCAGGCGCCCGCTGCGACCGCGTTGTACAAGATCCTGGTAGGCGTCGAAGAACTCTTTGAAGTCCATCGATTCGGCGCCTTTGATGTTGGGCACTACCAGCGATCGGCGCCCGTCTTTGGTCGGCACATCGATTGCTAAGCCGATGTTTATCTGGCGTGGCGTGACCCGATATCCCTGAGCGTCTCGATTGTCATAGAAGCTTTGTACGCTGGGCATCTCGTGCACCGCGCAGACCATCGCGTAGGCGATGAAATGAGTGTACGAAGCCTTGCCTAGTACCCGGTCGCGCATGTGACCGTTGATAATGCGGCGGTTCTCGTCGAGTGCCTTCACCGGTAGCGTTCGCACGGTGGTTGCGGTCGGAATGCTTAACGAAGCATTCATGTTTGCTGCGATCTTGGCGGACACGCCGCGCAGCGCTTCTACCTCGTATTGTTCGTCGCTTGCGCGCAGAGGGGGGCTGCTCGGGACACTGCGTTCGGTTTCAGGGCCGCTTCCAGCGAAGAAATTCGCCCATTCCGGGTCTACGCTTTTGGTGTCACTTTGCCAGCTTTCGTAGAGGGACTCGACGTAGCCGGCGTTGATGCCAAACTGCTCTTCGAAGTCAATGTCCATCGTTTTGTGGGGGGAGCTGCACGGCTCCGCGCGCACACTCTACTGGTTATAGACTCTCATGCAATTTCCTCCCGAATTTGAGGGAAATTTGACTATTTACTAGTCCAGGACATCTTCGAGGATGTGTGGGCTTGGCAGCGTCGATCCTAAAGCTCGCGGATGCGAATTTCGCGGAAAGCTACCGGGTCGTGGTGGCCCGCAAAGCCAAAGTGGCCTTGGGTGCGCGTGCGTCCCGGGTGTTCGTGACCAGAGGGAAGATTTTCGATATCGGCGATGTCTTGATCAAGAATTACGGTGCCGTTCAGCTCGACGGTGATGCGTGATCCCTGTACCCGAACGTGCTGAAAGTTCCATTGCCCAGCAGTTCTCAGATAGCCACGGTGCGCAGCCTTTTGCCCGTAGATCGAGCCGTGGTATTGCCAGTCTTTCAGCTCGGCATACTTCTCGTGTGTGTTGTCAAGCACCTGCAGTTCGCACATTGCGTCATAGGCCGCATTGCCTGATCCTGGATAGCGAATTGCTAGGCCGTTGTTGCCTCCAGGGGGCAATTTGAATTCAAAACGCACGTCGAAGTCTGCGTACTTGGCTTCAGTAAAAATCGTGCCACCTGATCCGTCCTTGCAGCGGATAGTTCCCTGCTCAACGACGTAGTTGTCAGTGGGTCCCGCCCATCCAGTGAAGTCCAGGCCGTTGAATACAGTTTGGAAGTTTTCGTCGTCTTCCAGACTCAGTAGCCAGTTCGATTCGTTTGCTGTGATGCGGCGAACAGAAAGGTTGCGAAAGCGAATTTCACCACCGTGCGTCTGCAATTGAATCGACCCTTTGCGGAACATGGGCGCAGAGCGGTCGAAGTAATTTTCCATCGGTGTCCAGTGGACAGTCTGTTTGCCATTGAGCCAGACGCTGACACGAGATCCCACCATTAGAATGCGCAGTGCATTCCACTCGCCGAAAGGGGCGTCGGCGTGAACGAGCGCGTGCTTGTCATGTTTCTGATTATTAAACAAGCCACCCGAACCTCTGTCGGCGCCAATGTTCCACTTCCCGCCGGCTTCGGTAGTGTCCCAAATTTGCACTTGCGGGTTATTGCGCAGATAGATCCCGCTGTCGGCCATTGCGACAGTCTTGTACTCGAGCAGTAGCTCGAAGTCCTCGAACTCCTCCAGTGTGGTTAGGTAGGCGCCATGCCCGTCATTCACGAGCTCACCCTTCTCAACCTTCCAATGCTCAGCAACCTCCGCGTCCCAGGCAGCTTGCTGAGCTTTGCGCTCGGCATCGTCCCAGCTATTCTCAGTGCGCGGATCGAGGTGGGGGCGGCCGCGCCAGCCAGTTAGATCCTTGCCGTTGAATAGGGTGGTGAATCCGCTGGGCGGTATCACGCCGATGGCAGGGGATTGAGTTGCAGAGGGCCGGGCTTCCTGGGCGGAAAGTGGCGTGGCTGGAATCATTCCGATCCCGGCCACGAGGAGGATCCGTGCAACCGAAGGTGACATTCCTCCGAGCTTAGCGAAAACTCGACTCAGCGGGATGCCCGCGGGTCGAGGAATGTATGGCGCGCGGCGCGGAGCGCGCCGCCCTGTAGCACGGCTTCGAATAGGTCGACAACGTGAACCGCATCGACTCGATTGATCTTCCACGCCACATCATCCGGGGTGTGGTAGTCCTGGTGTAGCGGGTCAATGATCGCGAATAGCGAAGGGACTTGCTTCCCGATGAAAGGAATGTGGTCACTGCCGAGGTTCAGGCGATTGTGCGCTTTCAGTTCGAGCGGCGATGCTGCGTCGAGTTCGGTCAGCCATTCTTTTAGACCATCGCCAGTTTGGCTGCCAAGAATCTGCACCTTCTTGTTGCTTACGCGACCGATCATGTCGAAGTTGATCATCAGGGTGTGATCCTCGATCGGGCGAATCGGATTGGCCACGTAGTGGCGCGCACCATCCAGGCCTTGTTCCTCGGCGTTGAAGCCTAGGAAAAGGATCGAACGCACTGGTGTGCCTTCCGGTAGGTTGTTCATCCAGGGAACCAAGCGCTCGGCCAGCATGATGATCGCTGCGGTGCCCGATGCGTTGTCGTCTGCGCCCGGGTGCAGCTGGCCACGGAACCCACGCGATCCATAGGCGCCCATGCCAAGGTGATCAATGTGTGCGCCGATCACGACGATTTCCTTTGCCAGCTCGCCATGACCGGGAAGCAGGCCACCGATATTGTCTGCAAAGCGCTCTTCCTGGCTAATTTCAGCAGATAGAGTGGCCTCGATGCCGAGAGGCATTACGAAGCCGCGCTTGTCGGCGTCGAGGCGCATTTCCATCGCAGTCTTGTCCGCGCCGGCTTTCTCTAATAGCGCATCAAAAGCTGTGGTGGACATGGCTGCTACCGGAATGCTGACACGTTGACGGTTCTGGCGGCCAGTGGGGATCTCGCCGGCCCGCGGGTCATCCACGCCCGGAGGGTTGACCAGAATGACGCCGGCGGCACCTTGTGCTTCTGCTGCCTGCAGCTTGGGTGTGAAGCCCGCGGCACGCGTCCAGCGACCGTTTTCACCCCACAGGGTGCGACCTTTGCTGTCCATCGGCTCAAAGCGGTAGACGATCGCGATCTTGCCAGTCAGGTCCTGCTTTCCCGAGTAGCTTGAGTAGCCTTCTTTGCCTTCGGCCACGCTGTAGCCCGCGAAGGCGAGTTCAGCCGTGACGTTCCCTGCGGCCCCCGACATCGAGATGCCGAAGTCCTTACCAGCCTTGCCTTCCCAGCCCGCCGCGCTGAGCGCGTGCGCACCCAGGGTGCGAGCGCCACCAAGCGAAACGCTCTGACGAAAGCTGGTGCCATTCTCAAAGGCTGGTTCAAGGCCTGCAGCCGCGAAGTACTCGGCTACGTAGCGCTCGGTGATCTCCATGCCCGGAGTGCCTGGGAGGCGGCCGGCTAAGAAAGCATTCGACAGGAAGGTAATGTGCTCATCCATTTGGCGCACGGCGTCACCGTACTCCTTGTAGAGAGCGGGAAGTTGCGCGCCCGCGGCGGGCTCTTGTGGCAGGGCCAGGAGAGCGGGGGCAAGGAAAAGAGAGGGAATAATCATCAGCGGCCTCCTTGATTACGCGCTTGCAGCGTGACTTCAATTGTGATTTCGTCGCCACCACGAATGATGCCAACTTTGACTTTATCGCCCGGGTCATGCTTGGTCATCATTTCCATCCAACCGCGAACATCGACGATTTTCTGGCCATCCCAGCGAAGCAGTCGGTCGCCCTCTTGAATGCCGGCGGTATCCGCCGAGCCACCCGGAGTCACGCCTCCGACCGGAATGCCCGGATCGGACTCGGTATAGCTGCCAGGCATAATGCCGAAGCGTATTTTGATGTCGCCGAGGCTGCTGTTGGGTGAGTCGCCTGCAACAGCGTCTTGCTGAGCTTCCTGGAACGCAAGTTCACCGTTGTGCGTGGCGGCTGCCAGTGCAATGTCATGAAACAGGTGCACCGTGCGGGCGCCATCCACGCGGTTGATTTTTGAGACGACATCGCGAGGTGTGTGGTAGTCGTCGTGGAAGTCCGCGATCGCACCGAAGAGGTAGGGGATACGGCGCTGGAAGAAGGGTAGGTGGTCCGAGCCGCCACCGCGCCCTTCCGGGAGGACTACCGTGAGTTCACTCTCGGCGGCTTGCGCGTTGACTAGGTCGAGCAGGCCAGTGGCAGTG
>JAKVCF010000086.1 GCA_022447335.1 Planctomycetota bacterium
CCAGGGCCCGCGAGCTCACGGCCCAGGTGATGGTACGGTGGTAAAACCTCGCCTCGACCTCAAGCAAGGGGCCGCGATCGGTTGCGGCATTGCGCCAAGCATGGCCCTACTCGACCCCTACGCTGGTACGGCCTGCGCGATTGACGAAGCCATCCGCAACGTGGTCGCCGCAGGTGGAAACCCACACCGAACCGCACTACTCGACAATTTTTGCTGGGGCGACTGCCGTAAATCCGACCGCCTTGGCTCGCTCGTCCGCGCAGCGGAAGCCTGTCACGACGCCGCCCTGGCCTACGGCGCCCCCTTTGTCAGTGGCAAGGATTCGCTGAACAATGAGTTTCGCGTCGGCGAGGTCGAAACTCCAATCCCACCCACCTTGCTCGCCACGGCAATAGCCCCCGTCAACAACACGGCATACTGTCCTACCACCCCGCTGAAACGAGCTGGCAACCTGCTACTTGCAGTAGGAAGCACACGCAGCGACGGTGGCGGCTCGGTCGCCGCAGAGCTGCTCGGCCTCGAAGCTTCACGCGTGCCAATGCCAGACTTCGCGATGGCGCCAAGCGTATTCGATGCACTACACCAAACGATTCAGGCAGGCTGGATCGAGGCCTGTCACGACCTTGCCGAAGGCGGTCTTGCGGTTGCAGCGGCAGAAATGGTCCTGGGTGGCGAACTCGGCGCACGCATCGATGTCACGCGTCTCCCGAGTGATAGTGAGCTAGGAAGCGCCGGGCGCCTGTTCAGCGAATCCCCCACCCGATTCCTGATCGAAGTCCACCCTGATCACCTCAAGGATGTACTCGAGGTCTTCGGCACCCTGCCGATCGCCTCGATCGGCGAAGTAACTGCTGCAAGCAACGGAATCGCCTCGCTGGAACTACTTGAGGGCAATACCGTTCTCGCTTCGGTCACACACCCCGACCTGCTGCGCTGGAACCGCGCCCTCTGATGAAGCCTCGCGTCCTCCAACTCTTCGCTGCTGGCGTCAACTGCGATCGGGAACTCGAACACGCATTCAAGCTCGCAGGCGCCGATGTTCGGCCCATGCACGTGCATGCGCTGACCGAAAATCCCGCGCTCGTGAAGGAATGTGATCTGTTCGCAATACCAGGCGGCTTCACCTATGGCGACGATCTCGGCGCAGGTCGCATCCTCGCTTTAGAAGTGGCCACACATCTCAAGGATGCTCTACTCGAGCTACATGAAGCCGGCGGCACTCTGTTCGGAGTTTGCAATGGCTTCCAGGTGCTAGTCAAAACCGGCTTGCTACCCGGAATCGACAACGCGCAAGTGTCGTTGACCTGGAACGACACCCACCGCTTTGAATGCCGCTGGAGTCGCCTACTAGCCGACCCGTCGCTCGATGCGATCCTCCCGACTGGGACCATCCTGCCAGCGGGCAGCGCCCACGCCGAAGGCAAACTGGTCTGCGATTCGCCGGAAACGCTCACTCGCCTCGAAGCAAAAGGCTGTATTGCGCTCCGTTACGCGGATGAGAACGGTCACGCCACTCGCGACTATCCGCATTGCCCGAACGGCAGCGACGGGGCCATCGCGGGCCTGATCTCGCCAAGCGGCCGTATTTTGGGCCTGATGCCGCACCCTGAGCGCTGTCTCAGCCCGGAAAACCTGCCAGATCGCGGAAAAGCAAATTGGGGTGACGGCTTGGCAGCACTGGACTTTTTCTGCGGAATGCTGGCTCCATACGGCGCTGTGAGCCCCACCATCTAATCGACCGTTCAGACGGGATCCCAGGATGGTCGATAGGGCAATGTGCGCCCCCAACAACCCACTCTGCCGATTGCCGAAGCCGTTCGCGCCTTCGAAGCGCGGCTGCAGCGACACTGGGCATCGCAGAGCGGGGCTCCTCCTGCGGGATTGCGTGGCTACCGCGCCGCTTGGGTGCAACAGTTCGCCGAAAGTGGCGAAGTTTGCTCGGCACCGGAGTTTCTCGCCGCCTGCCGTGACGCCGAGTTGTTGTTGGTCTCGGACTTTCACCCCCTCGCTCGCTCGACGCGGATGCTGGCCCGACTCCTCCGGGAAGTCGCATGGAAAAAAGCCCCGCGCCTCGTGCTCGAACTCCTGCCAGCCGGAGTCCGTGTCGAGGCAAATGACCGAGTAGCTTGGGAGTCACTGCGATTGATCGATGGCCGACGGCTGCTGGACACCGCACCCGAGCTTCTCGATGCCGCCGCAGCCTGCGCCGCTGAGCTAGTCGGCGCCTGGAAGCCAGGCACACCAGCACAGCGGGATGAGATTGCTGCGCAAGCCTGGACCGATCGAAGACTCAGTAGCGAGCCTCGGCCCGAGGTGCTGTTCTTTGGCGATTGGCACTTGGCCGGCCCCCACCTACCACGAAGCCTGGCGCAACGCGGCGCGAAAGTGACCAGCGTGCACCAGTCACCAGCCCCACTCTGGAGCCGAGTTCGCCCACATGAAGAAGAGCCCATCTTGCGCCTCGCTGACGACCATTACGCTTGGATGCACACACCGCCCCTAGCCTTCTGGGCCTCCGCTCGGCAGGGTGAAGGTCGCAGCTCACGCTGCGACGCGAATGCGCAACTCGTTGAGGAACTAGCTCAGGGGATTGCCGAAATTCTCGATCTGCCCGCCCCCCCAGAGGCACCAGAAGTCCTCGACGCACGCGCCTGGCCCGGTTTTTGGCGCAGCATGCCCGAAAGCCACCGCGCTGCGCTCGACCCTAACCAGATTCCGCGTGTCGCCATGGTGCACCCGCACGAGTCGTTAATCTGGGCTCCAGCAGATCCTTCCTGGAACCAGTTGGTCGACGCTGCTGCTGGCATCGTTTCGCAGGGCAGCTGTCTTACAAATCCAGCAAACTTAGGACCTTGGATAGCGTTTCGACGGATCTGGGCACGAACCTGGAACCCCTTCTTGCCAACACGTGATCGCGGCCAGCTCGCGGCCGACTTGGGGCTCTGCACCGGCCTAGCTCGCTTACGTGCCGCTGAAGCATCGGCCAGCTACCTAGACACCCTCGCGAACGGCGAGGCAGTAGCCGCCACAATGCGCCGCCATCCACTCCTCGATCGAGCTGCGCTGCGCACCTTGCTGCGCGAAGGGCGCCACGCTTTCATTTGGCACCTCGGGATGAGTACAATCCAGGCCTCACCCTTGAGTGCCTGATGAAGAAACTCGCCCCGCTCGCCCTTCTGCTCCCATTCCTCGTTTCCTGTGCTGCAGTGCCCATTGCGGCAGCAGCTGCCGTCGGCGTCTGGTCGTACGACCAATACAACGACGAAGGTGGCTCTCTCCCAGTTGAGGCTCCTCAGCCTCGCGTGTGGGCTGCGATGAAACAGGTCTCAAATGAACTCGCCACCGGCGCCATCGAGATTAACGAAGGCTCTGAGCGCATCGTAGGGCAGATCAGCGATTGCACCGTGTACATGTCAGTACTGCCTTATCTCACCACCGAGAATGTGGTCGAAATCAAGGTGCGCGCCGTACAAGGACAACGCAAGCGTGGCGATGTCGCGAAGGCGATCGCCGAAGATATCGCGGCTCGCCTCTAGACCGCGCCTTCCTACCCACGCGCTTCAAGAATTGTCGGCGGCACCGCTCCACGCTGGCGGCACCGCTCCACGCTGGCGGCAAGACGCGCAATAGCCTTCAAGAGTAAGGCTGTGGTGGACCATTAAGAAGCTAGTGCGCGCGCACTCTTCTTCCTGCAGTCGTTCGATTTCTGGGTTACGGAACTCAATGAGCTTGCCACATGCCAAGCAAATCATGTGGTCATGATGCTGGTGACCGAGAATATGCTCGTACAAAATCTGCCCCTGCCCTCGCTCTAGCGCCGCAAGGAAGCCACCTTCCACCAGGAGCCCAAGCGTGCGATAAACCGTGGCCCGAGACGTCTGGCCTCCCTGTTTCCGCACCCAGGAGTACATCTCTTCGGCCGTGAAGTGATCATGCGTACTCCACGCTAGTAATAAGACCTCACGCCTCTGCTGCGTTACGCGCAGATCTTTATGGCGCAAGAACTCCACGAAGCGCCGGAGAGCAGACTCAGGTTTCACTGAAAGTTTCGTAGAGTTTGTAGCGCGGCTTCGCCGATATCACGCCGGTAGGTCTTCCCATCGAAATCGATGGTTTCGACGGCAGCGTAAGCCCGATCACGCGCCTCGAGAAGCGTATCACCTAGGGCCGTCACCGCGAGCACCCGCCCACCGTTGGTAACCAACTGGCCCCCCTCCATCGCAGTTCCAGCATGGAAAACCTGTAAATCGTCGCCTGTCCAAACCAAATCGAGCCCACGAATCGGAATACCCTTTTCGTAATTCCCAGGGTAACCACCCGAAGCGAGAATCACGGTGATCGCAGGGCGAGCATCCCATTCCGGAGCCTCGCACTGATCGAGCTGCCCCTTCGCACAGGCCAGCAGCAAGGGAACTAAGTCCGACTTCAAGCGCAGCATCAGCACTTGACACTCGGGGTCGCCAAAGCGCACGTTGTACTCAAGAACCTTCGGGCCGGCCGGCGTCAACTTGAGACCTGCAAAGAGCACCCCCTGAAAGCGTCGCCCCTCGTGGTTCATCCCGTGGATGGTAGGCAATATGACCTGCCGCTCGACGGCATCAGTTGTGCGCGCCCCCATCATCGGGTTCGGGCTAACAGCACCCATGCCACCAGTATTGGGGCCGCTCCCACCTTCGCCAAGCTGCTTGTGATCCTGGCAGGTCTCAAGTGGCAGGAATGTGCGACTGTCGGTCAGCGCAAAAGCCGACGCCTCTGGGCCGTCGAGGAAATCTTCGATCACTATGGTTCGGCCAGCGCTCCCGTGCACGCCATCATCAAGCATAGCTTTTGCAGCATCCCGGGCCTCGCGCACATCCGCGCAGATGACAACACCCTTGCCAGCTGCTAAGCCACTCGCCTTCACGACTAGCGGATAACGCGCACCGCCCTGCAGATAACTGACTGCAGGATTCAGCTCCGAGAAGACACGGTAAGTCGCAGTGGGCACACGGTGGCGCACCATAACTTCCTTGCAGAAAGCCTTAGAACCTTCAAGCTCGGCCGCATCGGCACGCGGGCCAAAGCATGCAATATCTAGCTCGGCACAGCGGTCTGCCAATCCTTGCACCAGCGGGTCCTCTGGGCCGACCACTACAAGATCAACCCCCTGCTCTTTGGCGAAGCCAACAATGCCCTCCAGGTCATTCACTGCGAAGCTGAGGTTTTCTCCGACCTGAGCCGTCCCTGGGTTGCCAGGAGTGATCCAAAGCTTTTCGACCAGAGGCGAATGGCTGATCTTCCAGGCGAGAGCGTGCTCGCGACCACCAGAACCAACAAGAAGTACGCGCATGGGTCTTCGGCGATTCTAGGCTCGCGCCGGATCCGACGGAAGTCGCACTACAGAGAACCGATGGTCAAGTGGGCGTGCGACTCAAAACTCACCCGTGGGCTCTCGCAAATCATGCGCTAGCTACCGATGGCCCGGATGTGAGATACAGGATTCGACCTGAAAACATAGCCGTTCGACCATCATCAACTGACCCAGCGACGGACAAGCAGAACGCCAAGCACTACCAAGCCCACAAGCCCAGCGATTAACGATCCCGCACGACTCGTGGCTCGGTCTGCGCTCGCGCCGTAGTCTTCGATCACCCCCATTGGCCCTTCCGCAGGCCCCGGCTTCTGCCGCACTGGCCGCTGAGGAGCATCAGGCGTAGCCTCATCAAGGGCACGCATACGAACTATCGCTTCACGCACGACCTCCGCAGCCCCCGAAACAAAAACCGAATTTGACCGAGCATCAGCCTGTACACGAATCGCGCGAGCGTTCTGAAAGCTCCGCGAAACGGAACTAGAAGCACTCACAGCTTCGGCCCTTTCAAAAACAAATAGCACCGTGACGTCTACACCTGGCGGAGCCACGTTCAGCTCCTCGAGCAAAATCATGCGCGATTCGCCACCGGGCAGCTTTTCCTGCACGCCCGCTTCGTCGGCAATCATCGGCAACTTGGCTTCTGCACCTTCGGCCTCCGGATGTTGCCCCCAAGTGAAAAGGCCGCACAACAGGGTCAGAAAGATCGTATTCATGAGCTCAGCGACTTCGAGACCATCTCGTAAGTATCCTTGGACAACTTGCCGTGCGCCTGCACGCGCTCCAGCTGTGCTCGCATGCTACTGGCCCAAGGCTCGGCATGCTGCTTCCAACGACCTAGCGGCGCAACTAGCCGCGACGCGATCTGCGGGTTGAAAGAGTCGAGCTCAAGGATGCGGTCCGCCAGGAAGGCGTGCCCCTGGCCATCATGACGGTGAAACCCACTTGCATTCGCTGCGAAACTACGGAGAAGGGAGCGCACTTTATTGGGGTTACGCACGCTGTAAGAGGCATGGCTCTGCAGCGCGATCACCTCCTCCAACACACTGACGCGCGCGGCTCCTGCCTGCAAGGCAAACCACTTATCCATCACCAGCGCATCCCCTTTCCATCTTGCCTCGAAATCGGCCAAACAACGCGCTCGCGCTTCAGAATCGCTGTCAGCCAAACAGGCCAATGCGGCGAGGGCGTCTGTCATGTTGTCAGCAGCGTGATACTGCGCTTCGGCGAGCTCGATTGCGAACATCTCATTCGATGCAACTAGATAAGCTAGGCAAGCGTTGCGCAAGCATCGGCGACCGGTTTCTTGCGGCGTAAAGACATACCCCCCCGTCGGAGCCAAATCTTCATAGCGGGCAGCGAGTTCGACTGAAAGCGCCTTGCCGATCGCAGCGCGCAGGCCACTACGCGCAGCGCGTAACGCAAGCGGGTCGATCTGTGCCAACTCATTGGCAAGAGCAGCTTCCGCCGGAAGAGTTAGGGCATAGGCGATCAGCGCGAGATCTTCTTCATCAATTGCAAGCACTCCACGCAACGCCGTCTCCAGGTGCTGCGGCAACTCCACAGCAACACCCCTCGCAACGACATCAAGTTGATTGAGGATGACGCGGCTCGCCAGCTCCTGCCCCGCCTCCCAGCGACAAAATGAATCGGTGTCATGCGCAAGCAAAATCGCCAGATCCTCGTCGCTGCGATTCATTTTCAAGCGCACTGGCGCCGAAAAGCCGCGCAGTACTGATGGAACCGGCTGACTACTGATCCCCTCGAATGTGAAGCTATGCTCGCTCGCGGACAACTCGAGCGTACGCGTCGGCGCCAACTCGCCGCCATCTTTTCCAATCAACCCCGCAGCAACCGGAATGTGAAAGGGTTGCTTCTCATTTTGCCCAGGAGTCGCCGGGCACTCTTGGCTTAGAGTTAACGTATAGCTACCTGATTCAGCCTCCCAGACGCCCTGTGCGTGCACAATCGGCGTACCGGCTTGCGCGTACCACCGCTCAAATTGATCGAGCCCTATGCCATTCGCGTCGGCCATCGCCGCGCGGAAGTCATCGCAGGTGACCGCCTCACCATCGTGCCGCTCAAAGTAGAGATCCATACCTTTCCGGAAACCGTCAACTCCAAGCAGCGATTCGTACATACGCACCACTTCCGCCCCTTTGAGATAAACGGTTGCGGTGTAGAAGTTGTCCATCGCGATATAGGACTCTGGGCGTATCGGATGGGCCATTGGCCCAGCATCTTCGGGAAACTGTCCAGCGCGTAATGTGCGCACTGCCTCAATCCGACGCACCGCGGGTGAGCCCATATCTGCTGAAAAACGCTGGTCGCGATATACGGTCAGACCCTCTTTAAGCGTCAACTGGAACCAATCCTTGCAGGTAACGCGATTGCCTGTCCAGTTGTGGAAATACTCGTGCCCAATCACCCCCTCGATATTCTCAAAATCTGCATCTGTAGCAGTATCTGGGCGCGCAAGGACATAGGCTGTATTGAAGACATTCAGACTCTTATTCTCCATCGCGCCCATATTGAAATCTTCGACGGCGACAATGTTGTAGATATCGAGGTCATACTCGAGACCGAACTGCTCTTCATCCCATACCATTGATCGCTTTAGTGAATCCATTGCGTGCTGCAGACGGTCTACATTCCGGTGCTCGGAATAAATCGCGAGATCAACTACACGACCGTGCATAGTTGTGAATCGATCTTCAAGCACCCCCAAGTCTCCCGCGACCAGGGCAAAGAGATAACTTGGCTTCTTGAATGGATCTTCCCAGACCGAATAGTGGCGCCCTTCGCCAGCATCGCCGGCTTCAACTAGATTGCCATTCGAAAGTAACACGGGACAGGAGTGCCGATCAGACTCAAGTCGAACACGGTAGGTCGCCATTACATCCGGGCGATCGACCGACCAAGTAATGCGGCGAAACCCCTCCGCCTCGCACTGCGTGCAATAAACACCATTCGAGCGGTAAAGGCCCGATAGCTGCAAATTATTCTCTGGATGAATGCGGACCACTGTCTGCAAAGTAAAGGCCGCGGGCACTGAATCAATTGTTAGTCGCTCCCCGTCGATCGCGTATCGACTAGCAGCAAGCACTTGTCCATCGATTGCAATCGAAACGGTCTCTAGATCTTCTCCGTCCAATTCAAGCGCTGCATCGGCACTTCCCGTACGCCGCAATTTCATCGTGGCAGTCACCGTGCTGACATCGTCACGTAAATCGAAGTTGAGCTCTATACCGTCCATCGCAAACGGATAGGGCTGATAGTCCTTGCGGAACTTCTCCTTAGGAGCTGCGGGCGCTGCGGATGCCATACGACGATTCTACGCTTAGCGGCGCTTAGCCTCCCGCTCCATCCAGGCCTCGAGCGCTTCGGCATGCTCTGCCAGGCGTTCAGCACGCCCCGCAGCTGCTTCATCCTGCCGCTCCCAGCGACGCTCAATCGCACGCCGGCGAAGCGATCTACGTCGCAAGGCCGCAGGGATCAGCAGGGCCGCCAAGACAAACAGACCTGTTATCACATGCGGCGCACTCGCGGCTAACAAAGAGCGCAAGCTCCGCAGCTCTTCGGTTAACGCCACCTCGTGCTCGACCAGCGACATTTTAGTTGTCGCCAACAATGCTCGATCTAGCGTATCACCCAGCCGCATGCGCTCGAGAATCTCACCAATCACTGGACGGCCGTGCACTCGCACCAATCGCTGCACGAAGGCATGCCCAAGCGCATAGCCTTGCGCAGCTCGCAGCGGCTCATCCGGAAACTCCTTGGAGTAGGCCCGCAAGCTCGGCAGCGCCCCGTTATTCGCCAACCAGGGAAGCGAAACCCCCGTCTCACCTAAGTAGATCTCGCCACTGTAAACCTCGGCCAACCCCTCATGAAACCAGGCCGGAATACGCTGGAACACCTCACTCGGCAAGGCCCCCATGGCATGGTGCACGATCTCGTGTCGCATGGTTGCGCGCAAGCGAGATTCTCCGCCAGCAACCTCGACCGCAAGAATCATCTCTCCTCTCAAAGGCCGAGCTACTGCCGCATACCAGGAGGGCACTTCCTCTCGACCCAAGCGCTCCGCAAGCTCACCTCGACCGCGCACCCAATACAGAACCCCTGCGTTAGGCTCAGGAATAGCCTGCTGACCACGGTCCAAACCAAGCCAACGATGCGCATCGGACAAAACCTCATCCGCCTCGAAAGTCAGTCGCCTCGCCAGCTCAGCCAAGCCGGGCGGTGCCTCCCACTGAAGGCGCCCGCTTTGACCCCGAACCGACTCTTGCGCACCCAGCTCGCCGACTAGGCCAAATATGGTCAAGCCCAAGGCGCTCAAGCGGAACCGGATTCCCCTCGAAGTCACGTACGCTACCTAGTGCACCCGCACCAATCGGTTGACTCTCCCCAAGAAATTCCAGTCCTGAACGTACAGATTTCCATCTGCATCCCAGCCTGCACCGGGGGGGGACAGGAAGAAACCATCCTGCCACTGTTCTCGCGGGATGCCGTTACGTGCCCGCAAGCCGGGCTCAGGCTGATCACCTAACTGGACCACATGTTGGCC
>JAKVCF010000087.1 GCA_022447335.1 Planctomycetota bacterium
GCCAGTTCTGTTCCAGCCAGATCTCGGCTCGGTACTCATCCTATTATTCGTGACCAGCATCACCTTATTCTTTGCCGGAGTTTCATTACGTTTTCTGCGTGTGCTCGTGCCGGTGGCGGTCGTGGTATTGGTTACAGCGTCTTCGTTATTTTCGCACGTATCGTCGCGGCTCGAGCAGTTTACTAACCGTGAGCATGGCACGCAGGTCACACGCGCTCTTGAGGCTTTCCAGGTAGGCGGACCTCTCGGTCAAGGGCCCGGGCAAGGTAGGCTTGCGGAGTGGATCCCCGAGGCCGATACTGACTTCATTCTGGCGCTGATCGCTGAGGAATGGGGCTTAGTCGGAACTGGCGCGCTTTGGATGTTATTTGTTGCTTTCACGGTGCTTGGCGTGGTTGCTGCACGTCGCTGTGAACGGCGGTTTGGCGCGGTATTGACTGCTGCAGCCACCGTTATGATTTCGTTTCAGGCTGCCTTGAACATGGCGGTCGTGACGGGTGTCTCGCCGCCAAAGGGTCTCCCGCTCCCCTTTGTTAGCCGCGGCGGCACTTCGGTGCTTGCGCTTGCAGCCTTGCTTGGGCTGACGGTGCGTGCCTGTTTGGAAAAGCGGAAGTCACAAGTTCCTGTTGAGGAGTTAATCCCATGGACCGAGTCCAGCGCAGTGGGTTGATTACCCTTTCCGTGCTTCTGCTAACTGCAGTGGGTGCGCATTTCATTGGTTCGCGTCCGGGTAGTGAGGCGAGTATCCCTGAGCGGAAGGCGGCGCAAGATCCTGCCACGATGGAGGGAGTGAAGTTCTTGCCACCGGATCAGCGTGAGCTCTTTGTCGGTGCACGGGATTTTGTGCGTCCGCCGGTACGTCATCCGCTGACTGGCATGAACGGTCGCAACATTCTGGAAGGGCTTGATGATGGTCCCGAGCCACCGATTCTCAGCGCCCCACACCTGCAGAATGCGTCGGCCAACTCGGGCAGGCTGCTGGATCTGGATAGTGAGGATCAGAAGGCGGAGGAACAGCGGAATCTACGTGAGCTTTCGGTAGGTCCTGGAACTGGTCGCTCGGAGTTGCGTACCGCGCGCGTACGCGAACGTGACAATTTGACCAAGATCGCTGCACGCGAGTTGGGCAATGGTGCTCGTTGGATTGAGATCGCAAAGCTCAATCAGATTTCCAAGCCATACCACGTTCAAGTGGGGCAGCTGCTCTACTTGCCGGGGGAGCAGGCTGTAGCTCAGGTCTCACCGACTAGGACGCCCGCGGGCTCGACGCCGAGTACGTACAAGGTTAAAGCGGGAGACACTCCGGGTGAGATTTCGCAGACGGTCTACGGCACGTCAAAGCATTGGAAGTCCATCCTCTCGGCCAATGGCATCGGGGATGCACGTGGGCTAAAAGTTGGCACCGTGCTTAAGATTCCATCGCGTTTAGATTAGAGGAGGCTTGGTGCACGTCCTCTTCGTTGGAGGTGGGACGGGTGGTCACTTGACTCCCGCGACTGGACTTGCGGAAGAGCTGCGAGCGCGGGGGCATCGCACGCGCTTTCTTTGCAATGGCCGGGCGGTAGAAAAAGCTTATTTTCAAGAAGCCGACGAGCCGCATTCGCTCGGGCTGGATGACAGTCGCTTGCCCAAGTCCATGGCCCTGGTACGAGCGATGTTGCGCGTGCGTCGCGAAGCACGGCTCTTTGTGCCGGATGTGGTGGTGGCCTTGGGTGGTGCGGGATCGACCGCAGCGCTTGCGGTACCCGGGCGTGTGCCGCTGGTTGTGCTCGAGGGCAACTTCGTGGTCGGCAAGTCGGTCAAGTTGTTGGATCGCTTTGCGCGTTACACTCTGACCCTTTTTCCCGAAACGGCTAGGCAGTTACGACGAGGTCGGTGCATCGGTCCGATTGGGCGAGACGCTCTCTCTCCAATCGAGGTGAAGCGGGCGCGTATGCAGTTTGGCCTTGCTCCCGATTGCCCGGTGCTTCTGGTCATGGGAGGCAGTCAAGGGGCCCAGGACTTGAACGCAGCTGCTCAGCGCATGGTGCCTGCTTTCGCCGCGCAGGGCGTTCAGCTGTTGGCCGTTGCTGGGCCTGGCAAGGCCTACGATTTGCAGAAGGCTTGCGAGGAAGTGGGCCTCTCGGCCTGTGTGATGGATCATTGTGATGAGATGGGGGCGGCCTACTCCGCCGCTGATTTTGCTTTGTGCCGCGGCGGCGCTGCGACTATGGCCGAGCTGTGGTTGCATCGTCTGCCGGCCGCAGTGGCGCCCTATCCGTATCACAAGGATCGCCAGCAGGAGCACAACGCACGCGCGCTCGAACCTGGCGTGGTGCTGATCGAGCCGCGGGATCCCGCGGATGATGCAGTGGTACTTCACTGCCTAGGAGACCTGCTCGAACGACGTCGGATGGCAGCCTACCTCGAGAAGATTGCGCCTACGGACGGACGCCATTCTGCTGCGGACTTGCTAGAGGAAATCGCTTTCAGAAAAGCGTAATCTGAGGCTGATGCGAGCCATTCCCCCGGGTCAGGTCGTCCCCAGCCTCGATGTGCTGGCGGGCGATGCTGGGCGTACGGCCTTCTTGGCCGGCGTCGGTGGTTGTGGGTTGCGTGGCATTGCTGATTTCCTGCTGGCTGCGGGTTGGCAGGTATGGGGTTCGGATCGCAATGCTTTTGCGAGCAACGATCCGCTGGTGCGCGCCGGATTGCACGTGCTGCCGGACGGCGCTACACCGCCACCGGTCTCGTTATGTGTGCGTTCTGCGGCCGTGCCGGCTGAGCAGTCGGGCTTTCAAGCCGCGTGTGCGGCGGGGGCGCGCCCTCTGCTCTACGCCGAGATGCTTGGCGAGATTTCAAAACTACGTCCTGTGCTCGCGATTGCTGGTTCGCACGGCAAGACTACAACCACGGCTTGGCTAGCGTGGGCATTGCGCGAAGCTGGGATCGAAGTGGGCTACCTTGTTGGTGCCGGCATTCCGCAGTTGGGCCGATCGGCTGATTGGGGCGACCCGAGTTTGCCACTGCTGCTCGAGAGCTGTGAGTACGCGCGCAGCTTCCATCATCTGCGTCCGGCGCGTGTCGCCTTGTTGAACGTCGATGCTGAGCATCCGGATACCTATCCAGGTGGTTTGTCTGAGGTGATGGAGGCCTTTGCGCACTTCCTTGGCCAGGTGCGTGCGGATGGTTGGATCGACGCTGGGCCAGAAGCGCCGGCCTCGCTCGCGAAAGAAACCTCGGCCGAGTGGCGTTCTGCGCGCTCAATTCCTGGCGATTGGGAGCTGGGTTTGCCTGGAGATCACAATCGCCGCAATGCGGCGGTGGTGGCGGCAGTCTTGCGTAGCTTTGGTCTCGACGAAGCGCAGGTGCGTGCAGGTTTGGTTGGCTTTCGCGGAGCGGCACGTCGGTTGGAGGAGGTTGGGCAGTTTCAGGGTGCGACTTTGGTTAGTGACTACGCGCACCATCCGGTTGAGGTCGCAGCTACCTTGCAGGCGGCGCGCGAACGCTGGAGCGATGCACGGGTGCATGCGGTTTTCCAGCCACATCAAGCGCAGCGATTCCACGCTTACCGCGAGCAGTTTGCGCCCTCACTGGACGATGCTGATGCGCTCGTGCTTCTTGAGATCTACCGTGCACGCGATCCCGAGGAGCTGCAGGCCAGCGTAGCTGAGCTGGCGCCTGAGTTGCGAGAGCGATTGCCGGGGCGCCCTCTTTGCTTGGCGCGTGACTTCGACGCTGCCGCCCGCGCTCTGACCGAGGAGGTGCGCGCGGGAGATGTTGTGCTGTTTCTTGGAGCTGGAGATGTCGATCGTTTCGCCAGACACTTACGCTGAACTCGCGCCGATGCGCCGCGACGAGCCGCTAGCTCGCTGGACCACTTTGCGTTTGGGTGGCCCGGCTGAGTTCTTCTTCGAGCCGCGCACGCCAGATGACCTGTGGAAGCTTCTGACGCGGCTCGATGAAGACGGGGTGCCGTATCGAATGCTGGGTGGGGGAGCTAATGTACTTGCGCCGGACAGCGGGGTTCCCGGTGCGGTAATTCATACGGGTGGCATGCGTCGGGTTTTCCGGGATGGTGAGTTGGGACTACGCGCGTGGGCCGGTGCGACTAATCAGCAACTCGTGCGTTCAGCGGCCGAGCATGGCATGGCGGGGGTCGAGGAACTGATCGGCGTGCCCGGTCATGTGGGCGGTTCTCTCGCCATGAACGCTGGCTCACCTACCTGGGGGCTTTGGGATCAAGTCGAAGAGGTCACGCTTTGGCTGCCGGGAGGTGAAGTGGTCGCGCGTACGCCGGATGATGTTCAACCCAGTTACCGCAATGGAAACTTGCGGGGCGCCATTGCGCTCGAGGTTTTGCTCAAATTTTCGGCGGATAGGCCACAAGCTGTCAAGGAGCGGCAGGAAGCCTATTTGCGCCGCAAGAACGAAACTCAGCCGGTCACTTTGGCTAGCGCGGGCTGTGCCTTCCGTAATCCGGAAGGCGATAGTGCGGGCCGGCTGATCGATGCCGCAGGGCTAAAGGGTGTGCGCGAAGGAAGTGTTGTGGTCTCTGAAAAGCATGCCAACTTCTTGGTGCATGAGGGCGGGGGTACCGCCGCTCAGGCACGAACCTTGCTTGCGCATATCGCTGCGACCGTGCAGGAGAAATTCGGCGTGGCACTGCATCAAGAACTTGTGATCTGGCCCGAGCTTGTATGATCGCTTCGTCCCGCACGGCCCAGGTATGGCCGGCCGTGGCATCAAAATGAGCCTTCCCTTCGATCCGCAATCGGGCCCCGTCTCTCTCGAGGCCCTGCGGCACAGCGTGAGCCACATCATGGCCGACGCGGTGTTGCGTTTGTTTCCTGAAGCCAAGGTCGCGATTGGTCCGCCGATCGAGCACGGCTTCTACTACGACTTCGAGTTGCCGCGGTCGCTTACCGACGAGGACCTGCCGGCGATTGAAGCCGAAATGCGCAAGGTGCTCGCCGAAGCCGGCGAGTTCAGTTGCTCGACCCTGACACGCGAAGAGGCGGCGGACAAGCTGCGTACTGCGGGGCAGGACTACAAGGTCGAGTTGCTGGACGATATCCCCGAAGGGGAATCGATCACCTTTTACGACCACGGTACCTGGTCGGATCTTTGCGAAGGTCCGCACGTTGAGAGTGCTAAGCAGATTCGCCGCGACGCATTCAAGCTGACTAGTGTGGCTGGTGCTTACTGGCGAGGCGATGCGGATAAGCAAATGCTGCAACGTATTTACGGCACCGCGTGGTGGCACAAGAAGGATCTCAAGAAGTACCTTGAGTATCTCGAGGAGGTCAAAAAGCGTGATCACCGTCGCATTGGGCGAGATCAAGATCTGTTTTCGCTGCACCCAGAGTTTGGTGCGGGTTTGGTATTTTGGCACCCGAAGTTATCCCATGTGCGTCGCCGCCTCGAAGAGTGGTGGTGGACCTTGCACGAGGCGGCCGATTACTGGCCGGTCTACACTCCGCAGATCGCTGGTGAGCAGGTTTTCCGTCAATCGGGTCACTTACAGAATTACGCTGACATGATCTGGGCTCCGATGGACGTCGACAACAACCCACACCGGGTGAAGCCGATGAACTGTCCGGGCCATGTGACGATTTTCAACTCGCGGCGTCACTCCTATCGTGACCTCCCGTTGCGCTTTGCGGAACTCGGTACGGTGCATCGCTACGAGCCGTCTGGCACCCTGCACGGCATGCTGCGCGTGCGCGGCTTCACGCAGGACGATGCACATATCTTTTGCACGCCGGAGCAGCTCTCGGACGAAATTGTCGGTGTGCTCGAGATGGTGCACACCATCCTGTCCACCTTCGGCTACGAGTACACAGCCTATCTGGCTACCCGACCCGAGAAGTATCTCGGGTCGGATGAAATTTGGGAGCACGCGATTGCCGCACTAGTTGAAGCTGCCGGCCGTCGCGAATTGAGGCTCGAAGACGATCCGGGTGGTGGCGTGTTCTATGGTCCGAAGATCGACTTCAAGATCAAGGATGCGTTGGGCCGCGAATGGCAAGGCCCGACTGTGCAAGTTGACTTCAACCTGCCGGAGCGTTTTGATATTCAGTTCAACGACAAAGATAATGAGCTCAAGCGTCCGGTCATGGTGCATCGCGCGATATTCGGATCTTTTGAGCGCTTTGTAGGTGGTCTGATCGAACACTTTGCGGGCTGGTTCCCGGTTTGGTTGGCGCCGACCACAGCGGCGGTACTTCCGATCACCGATGATCAGGTTGAGGCGGCGCAAGTACTCGAGCGCCGCTTGCATGCAGTGGGTTTCCGTACCGTATTGCGAGCAGATGGACCGCTGCGTAAGCGGGTGCGCGAGTCAGAGCTCGAGAAGATTCCTTACATGGCTGTGCTCGGTGGCCGCGAGGTCGAAGATGGCACCGTCAATCTTCGCATTCATGGCGAAAAGGAGCAGCGCACGATGAGTGTCGATGATTTCATCGCCTTCCTGCAGGAGAAGCGGGACACCCGTTCGCTGGGCTACGCATGAGCTTGAACGGGCAGACTGTCTGCGTGACTGGTGCCAGTTCAGGTATCGGGGCTGCATGCGTCGATACTTTTGCGAATGCAGGCGCGCGGCTCCTGATCTGTGCGCGGCGCAGCGATCGCTTGCATGAGAGGGTCGCAAGTTTGTGTGAAGCAGGCATAGAAGCATATGCCTTCGAACTCGACGTCCGCGACCGAGCGGCGGTGGCGGCCTCTTTTGCAGGCTTGCCTGCCGATTGGCAGTGCATTGATATTTTGATTAACAATGCCGGACTCTCCCGCGGTCTGGAACCGCTGCAAGAGGGTTTGCTTGATGATTGGGATGAAATGCTCGAAACCAATGTGCAAGGTCTACTCTATGTTTCGCGGGCCGTGTTGCCGGGTATGGTCGAGCGTGGTTCCGGTCATCTGATCAATATCGGATCTATCGCTGGCCGCGAGGTCTATCCGAATGGTGCCGTTTACTGCGCGAGTAAGCACGCGGTGGGGGCAATCACTCAGGGCATGCGCCTTGATCTGAGTGGGACTGGTGTCAAGGTTTCGATCCTCGACCCAGGTCTGGTCAACACTGAGTTTTCTAAGGTGCGTTTCCATGGCGATCAGGATCGCGCTGACAAGACTTACCTTGGCATGACTCCGCTCGGCGGGGTCGACGTAGCCTCGGCGGTGCGCTGGGTGGCCGAGCAGCCTGCTCATGTGAATGTGGCCGAGGTCCTGCTGTTCCCAAGCGATCAGGCAAGTGCCACTGTGGTACATCGGCGCAGCTAGACTGCCGCGATGGACCAACCCGTACCCACTGTTGAGTGGATTCACGTTTGTGACAACGCCTTTCGCGATGAGCAGGGCAAGATGTGCCTGGTCGGTATGTTCGACTCACTCTATTCACAGCAGGCACCTGGTCGTCTGCCGATCTTCTCGGTTGCGATTGGCGTGACTGGTGGACAGGGCCAATATGACCTCGGTATCCAAGTCGTGACTCCAGAGGGTAAGGAGATCAATATGAAGATGCCACCGGTCGAGCTGCCCGAACCCAGTGTCAAGGCCCGTGCCGCAGTGCGCATCAACAGCTTTCCTTTCGAGGAGTTTGGCACGTATACCTTTCGAGTGTTGCTAGGTGATAGGCCGGTAGCTTTCCCAAATCACACCCTGGCGCACTTGCAAGTACAGCCGCCTGAGGGTTCGCAGTCCGGTTCGGCTGCTGAGCCACAGGGGCTTGGTGGACCCGGCATGCCGCCGCCTCCGGATTTCCGCTAAGCATGCAGTTCGACCGCATGCGTCAGTGGACGCGCGATCTGATCGCGATCGATTCCGTTACCGGGCGAGAGGCGGATTTAGCCTCCTACTTAGTGCGTCAGCTCCCAGCGCGCGGCTGGACGATCAGCGAGCTTCCGGTTGCGGGTTCGCGTCGCAATCTGCTTGCTAGTTTTGATACCAGTCAGCCGCGGATCTGCTTCAACACACACCTCGACACCGTGCCTGAGGCTTATGGCCCGCACGAGGACACGGAGCGGCTTTATGGCCGTGGGGCCTGTGATACTAAGGGTATTTTGGCTGCCATGTTGGAGGCGCTTGAGGATGCGCGTACCGATGGAGTCGAAGGGCTTGGATTATTGTTGGTTGTCGGTGAGGAAACCGATCACGTCGGTGCGATTGCGGCGGGTGACCAGATGCTCGAACCAGAAGTGCTCGTCGTCGGCGAGCCGACTGAGAACAAGTTTCTGCGCGCGCAAAAGGGTTTGCTGACAGCACGCCTTTCGGCCGGCGGTGTTGAAGGGCATAGTGGCTACCCCGAGGTTTGTGACTCGGCAGTTGATCGACTCTTGCCCGCGCTTGAAGTGCTGCGCGCTGCCGATTGGTTGCGCGGGCACTCGGACGAAGGTACTACTCTCAATATTTCGCTGCTGTCCGGGGGGGAGGCCCTCAATAAAGTGCCGGGCCTGGCCAGTGCTAGCTTGATGTATCGATTGACTGAGCCAGTCAGTGTGATCATGGCTCGGGTAGAGGAATTGCTGGCGCCCTTTGAGGTCCGCGTGCAGGACAACGAGGTGGATGCTCCTGGTCTGGCCGACCCCGGCCAGCTCGTACTCGACTGGCACCGCGCCGCCGTGAGCGATCCCGTCGACCCGATTGACGTACTGCCAGGCCATCCCTGCGGGGTGGCGGCTTTCGGTACCGACTTGCCTTACTTTGGTTGGCAGCCGCGGGCGCGTTATTTGGTTGGCCCTGGCAGTATTCTGCAGGCGCACAAAGACCCGGTCGGTGGCGACCGCATGCGTGGCGAGTGGATCGACAAGAATGCTCAGGAGGACGGCGCGCGGCTCTATCGTGAGCTGATCCGGCGCGTTGCGGCGGACCCTGTCATCTCATGATCGGTTTCTCCCTTGCAGCTCTAACGAACCTGGTCTCGACGCTTCCCCAGAGGGAAACCGTTGAAGAGATCACGCCTTTCACGCAGACCCCAATGGGGGCCCTGACGATTTTGCTCGGTTTGCTCGCGGCGCTGTTCGCGATGAACTCGCACGCTTCGACGAAGAAGATCTTCAAGTATGTTCCACTGCTGGTCTTCTGCTATTTCGTGCCGACTTTATTGTCGAACACAGGTGTGATCCCGCAAGATGGAAAGTTTCCGCTCTATAGCTTCGTCAAGAGCTACTTACTGCCAGCGAGTCTAGTTCTGTTGACACTCTCGGTCGACATCAAGGCCATCTTCGGCCTGGGTCGAAATGCCGTCTTCCTCTTCCTGGGGGCAACGGCGACCATTGTGCTCGGTGGTCCGTTGGCCTATTTCTTGGTCGTCGGCGGAGGCAACCTGATGGGCTTTGAGCTCGTGCCGGAGTCGCTGGGCGACCAGGCTTGGAAGGGGCTTGGGGCTCTGGCCGGATCGTGGATTGGCGGTGGAGCCAACTTTGTCGCGATCGGTGAGTCTACGGGTGCGACCGACTCCACGATGGCCTTGATGGTGGTGGTCGACGTTGCCGTCGCCAACGTCTGGATGGCCTTTCTGCTTCTCTTTGCAGGTCGTGAAAAAGAGATGGATGCAGCGGTCGGCGCAGATCGCGGGAGCCTGGAAGTCGTACGCAAGCAAGTTGCGGACTATCAAGAGCAGGTGTCCAGGCCAACCAACCTGCCTGCCTTGCTGACCATGCTGGCGATAGCGCTGGGCGCTTCGGCACTGGCTAACTGGATCGTCTTTGAGGCCGAGCTCCTGCCTGACGTCGGTGAGATCGTGAAGGGCTTCACTTGGGTCGTGATTCTGGTGACCTTGGTGGGATTGGGTTTAAGCTTTACGCCCTTTCGGAACTTGGA
>JAKVCF010000088.1 GCA_022447335.1 Planctomycetota bacterium
GCCTGGTGCTTGAGGTGCTAATTCAGCAAGTCCGGGCCGTGGACGAGCCCCTCAGGCGGGTTTCTGAGAATACAATCTCCTAAGCGGGCACCCTGCCCTGGAAGCTCTTGGAAAAAGGGGGAAAGCGCTCGTCACCGGAGGTCGATAGCACTCCGGGAGATTTAGTCATGGACGATTCCAAGCTGCGCCCGGTTATCCGCGAAATCCGCCGACTGCATGAACGTCGGTACGCCGAGGCGGCCTATTTCTTTGTGTTAGAGGCCCTGGACTACACGATCTTCAAGCAGCGCACCCATGATCGGGAGCCTGGCCGGCATATCAGCTGCGCCGACCTTCTGGATGGAATCCGTGAATACGCAGGGGTCGAGTTCGGCCCACTAGCTCTTTATGCCTTCCACAGTTGGGGCGTGTGGCGAACCGAAGACTTCGGCGAGCTCGTTTTCCAAATGTGCGACGGTGGCCTGCTAAACGCGCGCGAAACGGATACTCCTGAGGCCTTCGCGGACGGCTTCGACTTTGAGCGAGCCTTCCGCAGCGCTGACTCTGCCCAAGAGGCGTAGAGCCGCTTGCCCCTCGCCGCTACCTTAGCGGAATGAACTGGCTCCACCTGCTGCGCCTCGGCATCGTTGGCCTGGTCTTCTTTGTTGGGTGGCAGGCTCGCGCCGTCACGGTTCCGCTACTCATTGCCTATCTGTTAATGCTGGTCTGCCTGCCTTGGCGCCAGCGCTGGCGCAAGAGAATCGGCGATGTGCCAGCAACCTTGACTTGTATTTTAGCCTTGTTGGTGGGGCCGCTGATTCTTCTCTTACCAATCATCCTCGAATCGGACGAGCTCTATGAAATGGTACCAAAGCGGATTGAAACTGACGCAGAACTCGAAGCCGCAAAAGAGTGGTCTCGGGCACACTTAATTGCACCTCTTGAAGAGCTGATTAAGTCCATGCCAGCAAGTGCGCAAGGCTCGCTTCAGGGGATCACCGAAGGCAAAACCCTGGAAGGAGTCGGGCCGGCAATCGCAAAAGGCATCTGGGGCTTTCTCGGCTCCCTCACCAGCTTCTTCGGTGGCATATTCGGCATCGTCAGCGCGATCGTTCTGTTACCTATCTTCCTCTTCTACTTGCTCGAAGGCGCACCCTGGCTACCGCGAATTCGTGCCGAGCTACCCAAGAGTTGGCGCGGAAGCTTTGATCGCACTATGCCCAAAATTCAGAACCTGTTGCGCACCTACTGTCGAGCACGCCTGATGGTTGCGGCTGCCAAAGGGGCGATGGTTGCAGTCATTCTGTTCGTCTTCGGGGTACCGGGGCCATACACCATGGGCCTGATGGTGGGCGTAGCCTCGCTCGTTCCGGTTATCGGCGCGCTAATCTCTTCCGCCGTGCTATTGGTGATCTGCGTCGCCGACCTCCAGGGGCTCGGCCTACTTCTGGCGATTGGGATCTATGCCGTCACGGAGCTAGTCGAAGGCTACGTACTGTTGCCACGCCTCGTCGGCCGTGAGCTTGGCATGTCGGACTTCGTCGTCATCCTAGCCTTGCTGGGAGGCGGCGCTCTGATGGGTCTCTTTGGCTTACTGGTTGCAATACCTGCGGTCGCGGTAGGGCAAGTACTGCTTGTCGAGTACGTTCGCCCACTGATGCGCGATCCGGTAGAGGACGAAGCCAGCCCCGCGTCGGTAGACTGAGCTCCGCATGCGCGAGCTCCATTGCGAGGATCGAATCGGCCTGGCCTTCGAGGGCCTGAGTCGCGAAGGCACTGTTCGCCACGTCTTCACCACCCGGGACCGAAAGGGTGGAGGCAACCTAAGCCTGTCAGGCAATCGGGATCGCAAAGCCGCGGTGACCGAGCGTGCCTTTTGGTCCAGCCAACTCAATCTTTCGCCCTGCGATTGGGTCGTGGGTAGCCAGGTGCATGGCGCTCAGATTGCTGTCGTCGATGATGAACACCGTGGATCCGGGGCGACTGACCCAACCTCTGCAATCCACTCGACAGACGGGCTCATCACCCAAAAGCCTGGCTTGCCGCTGTATGTAGCGGCAGCAGACTGCGCCGCGGTGATTATTTACGCTCCCGGCCCAAAGCCAACTCTAGGGGTTTTCCACGCAGGTTGGCGGGGCTTGGCCGCCGAGATCCTGTCACAAGGCGTTACCCAGATAGCTGAGCTCAGCGGGGGAAGCCCTAGTAGCTTCCTCGCAGGCATTGGTCCGTGCATTGGCCTGACCCACTTCGAAGTTGGCGATGAGGTTAGTTCGGCTGCACCCGTCAGCCGGACTGTGCACTTTGGCACGAAAGCTCACGTCGACCTTGCTGGCTGGGCGCACGATCAACTACAAAACGCTGGCCTGCAGTTAGGCCAGATTGAAGCCTCGGGCCTCGATACAGCCGAACTCCCACGCCTCTTCTTCAGCCATCGCCGCGATGGCGAGGATGCTGGGCGCATGGGGCTGATCGCGGCGCTCGAGGCCTAAGGCCTGAACAACGGGCACCCTTGGGGCGTTTAGCCGTTTTCTTCGCTACCGCCATCGGAAAGCTCGCTGGCAGCCGCAGTCTTTTCTTTGCCGCCGAAAGCAGCAGCGTATTCCGGCACAGCCAAAGTATCGCGCCCAGCTAGGATCATGATGCGGCGAATCGCTGCTTCAAGCTGCGGATCTTCCTGGAAGTCTCCACGGAAGCCACCGCCCGGAAAGACGCGTCCGCGCTGATCCGAGACTTCGACTGAGTTGCGAATCGCTCGGCGCACCCATTGGCGCGCCACGTCTTCATCGAGGAAAGTCTCGAGCGAAACATAAAAGTCAGCCCAACCCTCATAACGCGAAACATCGCGACCGTCGTACTCGGCTAATTCGATTGTGCTATCGATGTCCTCGGTGATTAGATTCTCAGCGTAGTCACGGAAGGCGCCCTTCTCAATCAAACGATCCAACTCACGCAGCACGATCGGCTCATATCGCCAAAACTCGACTGTCTCATCCGGCTGAACGCCGCCCTTTTCGGTAACACGCCCTTCGCGATCTCGCTGTGTATGGATGGTCGAGCCATCCGGCAAGAAATAGTAGGCCACGGTCAACTTGACCCTAGGCCCGAAGTCGTACTGACCATTTTCATTGCGGTCTTCGTACTCCTCCCACTCATCCTTGATGCGATTACGATTGCCGTCCATATAACGTTCATCAGGAAGCCCAGGCAAACGACGCATGACCTGCACTGAACCCTTGCCATGCGTACGCTCACCAATTGTGGTGGCACGACCGTGCACAGACATCGCGCCTGCCACAATTTCCGATGCCGAGGCGCTGTACTCGTTAATCAGAACGGTCAACGGGATACCTTCATCGACTAGCGCCGACTTACGTGTCGCATGTCGCTCGACTTCCCCGATGCGAGCGCGAGTAGTCACAACCAACTTGCCGCGATCTAAGAAGACGTCACAGATCGCGACAGCCTGTTCCAGCGAGCCACCTGGGTTATTGCGCAAATCCAACACGACGCCGCGCAAGTCACCCTGCTCTTGTGCATCGCGAATCGCGCCCGCAACCAATCGGCCACAGTCAACAGTGAAGCTAATGAGCTCCAAGTAGAGCACGCCATCCGGCAGCATCTCGGCTTGCAGCACCGGCAGTTCGATCTTGCGGCGACCCAACTGGTATTCGCGCGGCTCAGCCCAGCCATCACGGAAAACCTCAAGTCCGACAGCCGTACCCGGCGGACCCTTGAGGCGCTTGATGATCTCATCATCAGGCTGATCGGCGGTCGACCAGCCATCCACCGACAGGACCTTGTCACCCGAAAGCAAGCCCGCTTCAAAGGCGGGACCCGAGTAGATCGGGCGCACGATAGTGAAAACTCCATCGGTAGTACGCACGTACGCCCCGATACCGCCATATTCCGGATTCAAGTCGAACCAGAACTCACCGTACTCTTCGCCAGTGAAGTGCGTCGAATAGGGATCGACCACCTTCAGCATTCCATCCGCCGCAGCGGCGATCAGCTCTTCACGGCTGAACTTCTCGCCCTCCATGTGCTGGTCTCTAACCATCTCCAGAATAGTCTCGAGCATTTCGACGTCATCCGGACTTATGGCCTGCCCCTCCGCGCGCGCTTCCGCCCCTTCAATACGCGCTCGCTCAATCGCCTCCAACTTGCTTCGAAAACGCTCCCGCTGCTCTTGCTGGTCGAGCAGCGAAGCTGCGATGGCCGCTTCGGAACCAAAGCCATTTGCCATCTCTTCAAGGAGCTCGACGACATCAGCCGTCAGCACTGCTCGGGTGCGCCCCAACGCAAGAGCGCCCTGACGGCGCGTGCGCTCATCAGCTGACTCGCGCGTGCGCTGCAAGTAGCGCAGCGCAGCACGGCGATTTGCGCCGTCGCCGACCGAAGAAAGGGTCAGGCAGGCCTCACAATAGAGCTCAGCATCGTCTTCCGGAATCAGGCCGCCGATGTAATCGACGATGCCGTCCATAACCTTTTCGTCTGCATCGAAAGTGCCCAGCTTAATGGTGGCAAGAGCCGCCAGCGAAGGTTCACGCTCTTCGTCGAGCATGCCAAGCAAAATCGGACCGCCGCGGAGATCGCCTGACTGCGTCAACAAGCGCGCGATCAGTAGTTTCTGATTGGGACTAGCCTCAGCCAATACTTCGACCGCTGCATCCTGCCAACCATCCTCGTAAAGCAGCTCAGAGCGGTCCGCAAGATTCAAAACCGCCGCAGGGCGCATATCTGCCACCTCTCCGAGCAAGTCATCGAGCGAAGCAGAGCTCTCCTGGACAAAAAGGAATAGGAGTGTCGGAAGCAGATTCGACATGGAAGGTCTACAGTAACGCATGGCGGCAGGCCTTGCAGCCGCCCAAGCAAGGAAGCGCCTGATGGAATCCAACTCTGAACTCAGTCATCTGGACACAAAAGGCCGATCATCGATGGTCGATGTGGGGGACAAGAACGTGACTCGGCGCGAAGCCGAGGCCGAGGTCCGGGTCGTCTTCCCGAAAGAAATCTTCGGCCAAATCTTGGCAGGCGAGCTGCCAAAAGGCGGACTGGTCGAGCCGGCCCGAATTGCCGGGATCCAGGCTACAAAGCGAACTTCGGAGCTCATACCTCTGTGCCACCCACTCAACCTCGATATAGCTGAAATCGTCGTCGAGAAAGCGCCGGGAGGGGCGCCTGAGCTGTTAGTGCGATGTATTTGCTGCACGAGTGGGCGAACCGGGGTGGAAATGGAAGCCATGACCGGAGCGGCCGTGGCCGCACTGACCCTTTACGACATGACCAAAGCCCTTTACAAGGGGATACGCATCGAGGGACTGCGGTTGCTTCGGAAATCCGGCGGAAAATCTGGGGAGTGGACGGCACAATAGGGATGGTTTCGGGCCGGACGGCCCCTTTCCTAACCCTAAAAACCCGCTTGGCCCGGTGGATACCGACCTCATCGAACGCCTTCTAACCCTCATGGACGAGGGTGGACTGACTGAGCTCGTCTACGAAAAAGACGACATCAAGGTGAAACTCTCGCGTCGCCAGGATTCTGGCAGTGGGGGCAATACCTTGGTTGTGCCAGCCGCCGCTGCGACTGCAGCGCCCATGGCATCAGGCAGCCCAGCACCTACGCCCGCACAGGCTGTCGTGCCCGCCGAAGAAGAAGAAGTCGGCGTCGAACTGTTCCGCTCTCCAATGGTCGGCACTTTTTACTCCCGCCCGAATCCTGATTCCGACATCTTTGTGCGCACCGGCGATCAGGTCAGCGACGAATCTGTGCTCTGCATCCTTGAGGCCATGAAGGTCTTCAATGAGATACAGGCTGAGATGTCAGGGGAGATTGTCGCCTGCTTGGCCCAAGACGGCGAAGCAGTCGAGTTTGACCAACCGCTGTTCAAGATTCGCACCAATTGAAATGTTTGGTCGTATCCTGGTCGCGAATCGCGGCGAGATCGCATTGCGGGTCATTCGAGCCGCGCACGAGCTCGACTGTGAAGCCGTGGTGGTCTACTCGCAGGGCGACGCCGGCGCACCTTGGCTCGACGCGGCGGATGAGTCCATCTGCATAGGTCCGGCTCCGTCCGCGCAGTCCTACCTAGACATCCCGCGCATCCTTGCAGCGGCCGAAGTCGCGGATGTCGAAGCCATTCATCCGGGCTATGGCTTCCTCGCCGAGAACGCGCACTTCGCCGAAATCTGCGCGGGCTGCAACATCGTCTTCATTGGCCCCCCCGCAGAAGTGATTAACAGCTGCGGTGACAAGGCCGCTGCCAAGGCCCTGGCCAAGAGTGCTGGGGTTCCGGTGGTACCGGGCTCCGAAGGCGCGGTAGCTGATGCTGATGAGGCGGCGCGCATTGCCGAAGAAATCGGCTACCCCGTAATGATCAAAGCATCAGCTGGCGGCGGGGGGCGCGGAATGCGCATGGCGCGGAATGAAATCACGCTGCGCTCGGGGTTCACGGCTGCACAGAACGAAGCAGGCGCCGCCTTTGGCGACGACACAGTCTACGTCGAGAAGTTCGTCGAAAACCCGCGCCATATCGAGATCCAAGTACTGGCCGGCGCCGATGGCGAGGTAGTGCACTTGGGCGAGCGCGACTGCTCGGTACAGCGCCGCCACCAGAAGCTGGTCGAGGAGGCGCCCTCACCTGCTCTCACGCCCGAAATTCGAGAGGCTATGGGTGCCGCGGCAGTGGCCTATGCCAAGGCCGCTGGCTATCGCAACGCTGGTACGGTCGAATTCTTACTCGACAAGGATGGCGAATTCTACTTCATCGAATTGAACGCCCGCATTCAAGTCGAGCACCCAGTAACCGAAATGGTGACCGGAATCGATCTCGTCCGTTGGCAACTACGCGTCGCGGCGGGGGAGAAGCTCGACTTCACGCAGGCAGATGTACAACTCCGCGGCCACGCAATGGAGTTCCGTATCAATGCCGAAAATCCAGAGCGAGGCTTTGCACCCGCGCCCGGGAAGATCGACCACTTGGTCTTGCCAGGTGGTCGCGGAGTTCGAATTGACAGCCATGTAGCTGCTGGCTATGAAATTCCGCGCCACTATGACTCGATGATTGCCAAGCTCATTTGCTACGGCGACGATCGAGACGAAGCCATGCGCATTGCTCGTCGGGCCCTCAGAGAGTTACGCGTTGAGGGCCGTGGCATCGCAACAACTGCCGGCTTGCATCAACGCATCCTAGCCCAGGCCGATTTTGTCAATGGCAACTTCGACACCTCCTTCCTCGAACGCCATCTCGATGTCTGATATGCGCCGCGCCCTCGTTACCGGAGCCGCCGGATTCCTTGGATCGCACCTTTGCGAGCCCCTACTCGCTGCGAACTGGGAAGTCGTTGGCATGGACAACTTCATCACCGGCGATAAGCGCAATTTAGAGGAACTCGAAAAGAATAAGAACTTCCAGTTCGTTCGCCACGATGTGACCCAGTTCATCCACCTGGCGGGCCCGCTGGATGCGGTCTTTCACTTTGCCTCGCCAGCATCGCCGATCGACTATCGCGAGATCCCAATCCAGACCATGAAGGTTGGTTCGCTCGGCACACATAACTGCTTGGGCCTAGCTATGGCCAAGCGCGCACGCTTTCTGCTAGCGAGCACCTCGGAATGCTATGGAGATCCGCTGGTCCACCCGCAACCCGAAGACTATTACGGCAACGTCAACCCAGTCGGCCCACGGGGATGCTACGACGAGGCCAAGCGCTTCGCCGAAGCCCTAACTATGTCCTATCACCGCCATCACGGACTTGAGACTCGGATCGTGCGGATTTTCAACACGTACGGGCCACGGATGCGCTTAGACGACGGACGCGTACTACCAGCCTTCATCGGCCAAGCCATGCGCGGAGAGCCTCTCAGCGTATTCGGCGATGGCCAGCAGACCCGGTCCTTCTGCTATGCCGACGACTTGATTGACGGGATTTACCGATTGTTCGAAAGCGACGAGGTATTCCCGACAAATATTGGCAACCCTCGTGAAATGACAATCCTCGAGTTTGCCGAAAAGGTCCAAGAGGCAGTAGGCTCGACTGTCCCACTAAATTTCCATCCTATGCCTGAAAACGACCCAAAAGTACGTCAGCCAGATATTGGAAAAGCGAAGCGCATCCTCAATTGGGAACCTAAGGTCCCGCTTGAGGAAGGCATCCAGCGTTGCCTCGGCTACTTCCAAGGGCGCGTGGAAGAGCAGCAGGGCAAAAGCCAAGAGGATTAATCCATGTGCGGCATCGTTGCTGCAATGATCCGCGAAGGCAATGTCATTCCTGACGTGCTCGCAGGGCTCAAGACTCTTGAGTATCGCGGCTACGACTCAGCCGGCATCGCAGCACTTACGCCAGATGGGCTAGCGGTACGCCGCAAGATGGGCAAGATCGCGGCGCTCGAAGATGAGTTAGCCGCAAACGAACTTCCGGCAAGTAATTGCGCAGTAGCCCACACGCGCTGGGCAACTCATGGCGCACCGGCAGATCGCAATGCCCACCCGCATCGGGATGACCGACAAGAGGTGGTACTGGTCCATAACGGCATCATTGAGAACTACGCTGAGCTACGACAACTCCTACACACTCAAGGGCACTCTTTCCGCTCGGAGACCGACACTGAAGTACTCGTCAACCTGATCGCGCACCATATGCGCGGCAATGGAAAAAGCCTGCACACTGCAGTGCGGGCCGCGCTTGAACAAGTCCACGGTGCCTATGCCATCGTGGCAATGTCAATTCATCAGCCCGAACATCTGGTTGTCGCGCGCATGGATTCACCACTGGTCGTAGGCCTGGGCGAGGAAGGCAACTACGCCGCGAGCGACATGCCTGCCCTGTTACATCTGACGCGCGACTTTCTCATACTTGAAAATGGCGAGTCGGCCGTGCTAACCGATTATGGCGCCGAAGTATTCGACGCGTCCGGTAAAGCAATCACGCGCGAAGTGACTCGCTGTGACTGGACGCCTGAGCAGGCAGAAAAAGGCGGCTACCCGCACTTCATGCTCAAAGAAATTGAGGAGCAACCGGACGTGCTCGCGCGGACGGCCTTCGATCGCATTATCGAGAGCGAAGGCGATGTGCGCTTCGAGCTTGAGTTTGGCCTAGATGACCACGAGCTGCAGCGCTTCAGCCGCGTGCGCTTTATGGCGATGGGCACGAGCCTGCACTCGGCCTACCTGGGCCAACTAATGCTAGCCGAACTCGCACGCCTACCTGGCGAAACCTTGAATGCTAGTGAGTTCCTGTACAGCGCTGAACCGGAAGAAGGTGATGCGCTGACCGTAATCCTCTCGCAGTCTGGAGAAACCGCCGATTCGCTCCGCGCCATGCGCGAAGTGCAGCGACGTGGCGGGCGCGTACTTGGCATCTGTAATGTGATGGGATCGACGCTTGCGCGCGAAGCTGATCACCTCATTTTGACGCATTGCGGCCCCGAAGTAGGAGTAGCCAGCACCAAGGCGTTCTTCGGCCAATTAACCGCACTCTATTTGCTCGCAATACGCATCGGGCGGGCCCGCCGCGTGCTGACGCCTTTACATGGCCGTGACCTACTCCACGACCTGCGCTCGTTACGCCCAAAGCTGGACGTACTTTTCAATGACAACTCGCGCCGAGCGATTTCAGCGGCTGCTGAGTACCTGACTGGAGTGAAGTCTTGTCTTTTCCTAGGTCGCGGGATGAATTTCCCAATTGCGCTAGAAGGCGCGCTCAAGCTCAAAGAGATCAGTTACATCCACGCCGAAGGCTA
>JAKVCF010000089.1 GCA_022447335.1 Planctomycetota bacterium
ATGCTGCGGAATCAAGCCTGTCAGAAAAGAGGCTCGTGAGGGCGAACATACCGGCGCGGCCGCATAGAACTGCGTAAAGCGTGTCCCCCGCGCGGCCAGGCCATCAAGATGCGGGGTTTGCAGATCGGCCGCCCCCCACGCCCCCACATCGCCTAGGCCCTGATCATCCGACAGAATCAGTAGCACGTTCGGCCGAGTCTCTTGGGCAAAGACGGCCAAGCCAAAAGGAAGCAGGCAAAGCGTGACTAAGAGATGGCGCAAAACTCTGCCAGGATATCAGCGCGGTCACAAGCCCTGGGGGCTGTCGAGGCCGCCGGCGTGGCCCTCCCATAGATAAGGGCGCAATCCGACGCTCCACGTTGTCTTACTAATACGATGGCATGCCCACGCGCCTTTCAAAGACGATGCCGACTGCACTCCTTTTATCTCTTGCCCTAGCCTGTCTTCCAAGCCAATCGCCAGAACTGCAGGCCCCCGATCTCATTGGGGCCGAGTGGATCAACACGGATCGGCCTCTGACTTCTTTTGAGAAAGACCTTAGAGGGCAGGTCGTACTACTCGACTTCTGGACATATTGCTGCATTAACTGCATCCACGTCATTCCTGACCTCGAGAAGCTTGAAGAAGAATTTAAAGACGAGCCCTTCCTGGTGATCGGGGTGCACAGCAACAAGTTTCCTCAGGAAGGCGAACGAGAGAATATTCGCCAAGCAATGCTGCGCTACAAAATCCAGCATCCGGTTGTAGTCGACTCGGACCACACGATCTGGCGCTCTTACGGCGTCCGCGCCTGGCCCACAATGACCCTAATCGGTTCGGACGGCGTCATTGCAGGACAAGCTGCAGGCGAAGGACACTACGAAACCCTACGGGTAGCTATCCGCTCCCTCCTTGACGAAGGCAAGGAGAACGGCACCCTCGCCGAGGGTCCGCTGAGCCTCGAAAAGGAGGTCGCAACGAAAACGGAACTCTTCTACCCCGCCAAAGTGCTGGCTGCTGGGGAAAAACTTTACGTCGCAGACAGCGCACACGACCGCCTGCTCGAACTGAGCTCGGCCTCCGGCGAAATCCTTCGCGAGTTTCGCGCAAGCAACCCGCCTCTGCATCATCCGCACGGAATGGCTCTAGATGGCGACACTTTGTACATCGCAGACACCGATAACCACCTACTGCGCAAGCTCGACTTGGAAACCGGCACCTTCACAACTTTGGCCGGCAAGACGAACTTACAGGCCCGCCCACTGCCGGACGCCGGGCCCGGCCTCGACACGCGCCTCAACTCTCCGTGGGCACTCGATCTCGATGGCGAACAGCTACATATCGCAATGGCTGGCAGCCACCAACTCTGGACCTACAACCTAAACTCTGGCCGCATCAGCCTGCTAGCCGGCAGCGGTTACGAAAACATCGTCGACGGGCCAGCCGCGTTCGCCCGCTTAGCGCAACCGAGTGGCTTCGCGCGAATCGGCCGCAAGCTTTACTTTGCTGACTCAGAGGTGAGTGCGGTCCGCTCGGTTGACCTTGAGAAAGATGTTGTCGAAACGCAGGTCGGCACAGGCCTATTTCGCTTCGGCGACCGCGACGGAGAGGGTGTTAATGAGGTGTTGCTGCAACACCCGCTAGCCCTTGCCGTCTGGAATGGTCAGCTGCTCATTGCAGACACCTATAACAACAAAATCAAGGCTCTCGACCCGAAGACTGCTCGGGTACGCACCATACTCGGCACTGGCGAGGAGCATATGCGCTCAGACGCGCTCACCATGTGGGAGCCCGGTGGCCTAGATGTCGAAGGTGACACGCTTTATATCGCCGATACCAACCACCATCGCATCCTCAAGGTCGACCTCATTACAAAGGAATGGAAGGTGCTAATCGGCCTAAGCGCCGAAGCCAAAGAAGTGCCCGCGAAGCCCATGAGTCGCGCCACTCGAGCTGCCGCGGACGGGTAGAATCTGGAAGCTTCGGCCGTCTTAAGATCTTGGAAGCCCTCACTTTGTTTGCGATTTCGCTGGGCGGTGGACTCATCCCACTGTTCCTGCGCTGGACAGACCGCGCCCTGCACACGGCGCTGGCGCTGGCGACGGGGATCTTTTTAGGCGCAGTGTTTCTCCACTTGCTCCCCTCAGTAGCAGAGCTTCGCTTAGACGACCTCACTGCACCGACAGCAGAAGAACATGCGGGCCATGACCATGGCGCGCACGCCCATAACGAAGATCGCCACCAAGGGCACTCCCACGGCAACCCACTGCCCTGGATCTTTGTGCTAGTCGGAATACTCGCGGTTTACCTTATCGAATCACTGCTGCTGCCACGCCACGACCACGCTTGCGCCTCCGAACAAAGCGGCCACCAAGGTGATTTGTCTCGCCACAGGGCGGTTGGCTATGCCGCACTAGTCGGCCTGATCATTCACGCTTTCACTGCGGGGCTTTCACTTTCGGCCGCTGGCACGGACCGCGCGATTGGCGCCGCTATCTTCTTTGCAATTTGCGCGCATAAAGCTTTCGAGGGCTTTTCCTTGGCTACGATTTTTCTGCTCGCCGAGCAGCCACTTAAGCGCATTGTGCTGATGCTAGTCGTCTTTAGCTTGGTAACACCTGCTGGCATGCTAATCGGCCACGGGCTGATGGATGTGCTCGAGGCGCGCGGTATTGGGATTGCCGCGGCGCTTGCCGCGGGCACCTTCCTCTACGTCAGTTTGTGTGAGCTGCTGCCCGAAGTTTTCCACCGCCGCGAAGCCATCGCTATGCGGAGCTTTCTTCTGATAGTTGGAATCGCGCTCATGGGGTGGTTCGGGAGGGCTGGCGTATGACCGCTTTCACTTGGCAGTGGCTCGAAGCGATTTGGGTCATCTTGGTTGAATCGCGCCCTTATCTGCTCGCTGGCTTTCTAATTGCGGGAGCGCTCAAGGTCCTGATCCCTGAGCAATGGGTCTATAAACACCTTGGCCAAGACAACACGCGTTCGGTTTTCCTGGCATCCCTTTTTGGGGTTCCGATTCCCCTTTGCTCTTGCTCTGTCATCCCGACGGCAATCTCGCTCAAGCGCAGCGGCGCAAGTAAAGGAGCGACGACCTCTTTTCTAATCTCAACGCCCGAGACTGGTGTCGACTCCATTGGTGTCACCTACGCACTGATGGATCCGATAATGACAGTCGTGCGCCCTCTCACGGCCCTGTTCACCGCTTTCGTCTCAGGCACGTTGGTGAACCGCATCGTCAAGCGTGGTTGGGATGACCAGCCAGAAGAGGGTCTGCAACAGCGGCTGATTGAATCGGATCACGATCACGATCACGATCACGGCGAAGAGGGTGATGAATGCCACGGCGGGGGTCCGGCAGGCTCATCCGCCAGACAAAAGGCAAAAGAGGCGTGGCACTACGCTTTCGGCACGTTGATGGCCGACCTGACGCCATGGTTCATTCTCGGATTCATAGTCTCGGGCCTGATCACCCTCGTCGTGCCAGACGATTTTTTTGGAACCGTCCTGCCAAACGGCTGGATGTCGATGATGGCAATGCTTGTTATCGGGGTGCCGCTGTACATCTGTGCGACGGCCAGCACCCCCGTTGCCGCAGCTCTGCTGGCTAAAGGCCTCGACCCGGGTAGCGCATTAATTCTCCTGCTCGCTGGCCCAGCAACCAACATCGCCACTATCGCGGTAGTCCGCGGATTCCTTGGTCGTCGCGTTCTCTACGCCTATCTAGGCAGCATCGCGCTCTGCTCCCTTGCCCTCGGCTTTAGCGTCAACGCTTTGTACAGCATGCTCAACACCTCGCCTACGACAGCCGTCGGCCCGTTGAGTGCGGAGCACAGCTCGGCTTTCGCACAACTTACCGGCGCAATTCTGCTTGCACTCCTAGCTTGGCACGCACACCGCTTGGGCTTAGCCCGCAACTGGGGCGGCAAAGTTCGCCAACTTTTTCTACCCCTTGGGATCGACTTGGGCTCAAAGCCCCTCAAGGTGATGATGACGATCGGCCTGATTGCACTTTACGTAAGTACGGCTGTCTCACCAGTCAAGTCAGGGCAAACCGGATTTGTCATACAGTTTGGTAAGGTCCTCCGCATAATCGAAGAGCCTGGCGCGGTTTGGCATGCGCCAGCACCCTTTGCGCGTGTGGCCGCCGTATCGAATGAGGAACTGCGCGCCGGCCATATCCAGGGCCCAGGTGAATCACTCAGCCTGGCGGCCATCACACGCCTTGCGCAGGAAGATGCGCGCGCTGGCCAAGAAGCTCGCATGCGCCGCGCCGACCTTGAAGCTTCGACTGAGCTACTAACTCGTGACGAATACCTGCTGCGCTGCGAGGTCTCGGTGCACTACCGGGTCACCGACGCCGAAGCGTGGCTGTTCCGAGCTGAGAGTCCTCAGGCGCTAGTGCAAGCCCTTGCCGAAATGGCGTTGCGCGAAGCTGGGCTCGCCCGCAATGCCGACGAACTTCTAATCGGAGACCGTGATCTTGTACAAGATGAATCGCGGGCGCGCATGCAAGCTGAATTAGACCGCCTAGCTGCCGGCATCGCAGTCGTGCAGGTCAATCTAGACGAAGTTCATGCTTCGGCCGACCCAGGCGTCCATTACGCTTTCCGTGATGTCGCTTCTGCGCTGGAAGATCAAGCGCGCTATATCAAGCAGGCCGAGGAATACCGCCTGCGCCGCGAGGCCGCGGCCCGCGCACAGGCGGTGGTACTGGAAGAAGAGGCTATTGCCGATGCCAACGCCACTCTCCAGCGCGCTCGTGGCGAAGCCGCCTCTTTCAGCGCAGTGCGCGAAGTTCTTTCTGCTGTGCCCGGTGCGCATCGCGCACGCATGCGCCTGGAATCGTTAGTTCGGATTCTCAAGGCACGCCGCATCGTCGGGGTGCTTGACCCCGCCCGCATACCCACCCCGCTGCCAAGCAGTTCTGGCGTAACTAACGCCCCACTATTCGACGAGGAATAGGCATGAAACGTCGCTGGATTCCAATCACCGCCATTGCGCTCCTCGCCATTGCGCTTTCAAGCTTCCAGGTAACCGAAGGAAGTCACGCCGTGGTCACACGCTTCGGAAAGCCTGTGGCACTAATCGAGGGGGCCGGCTTGCATTTTAAGCTGCCCAGCCCGATTGATTCGGCAGTTCCAATTGATATGCGCATGCACCTGCTCGACCCTGAACCGGGCAACTACCTAACTCGAGACAAGAAGAGCTTGTTGGTCGACAGCTTCCTCATTTGGTCCGTAGATGACCCGTTGCAGTACTACAAAGCGGTCGGTACGCGCGGCGCAGCTGAGGCGCGCTTGAGTGAAGTGCTGCGCTCAGTTGTAGGTGATGTACTGTCGTCGTACGACTTTGAAGATATCTTGACAACTGATGACGAGCAAAGTGGGCTGGCGCGCATTGCCGTTGATTTACAAAGCGCTGCATCTGATCGTGTCGATGCCAACAAAATGGGGCTTACAATTAAAAGCTTCCAGGTGAAGCGCCTAAACTTCCCCGATCAAAATAAGCGTGCGGTGTTCTCGCGCATGGAGACCGAGCGCCAAGCGATTTCGAGCGGCATCCGAGCAGACGGCAAAGAGCAGTACGACAAAATCAAGGCTCAAACTGACCGTGAAGAGGCTGAACTGCTCGCCGAAGCGCGTCGTAAGGCTGCAGAAATCCGTGGCACCGCCGAGGCGGAGGCCGCCCGCCTCTACGCCGAGGCCTACAACGCCGATCCCGAGCTCTACAACTTTGTCCGCTCATTAGATGCCGCCGAAGCCGCATTCTCTGGAAAGGACAACCTGATCATCTTGCATGCCGACCACCCGCTGTTAAAGGTGCTCGGCTCAATGCCCTCATCGCCGCCCACAGCCAACGACTCCGTCGGGGGCGGCAACTAGGCTCATGAGCTGGATCCGTCGTGCAATCATCTTGGGGGCTGGGCTTGCTTTGCTGAGCTCGTCCGTCTGGACAATCCAGCAAGACGAAAGCGGCCTCGTGCATCGATTCGGCAGGGTCGTACGCACAGTTGGCCCCGGCTTCCACCTAACGCTGCCGTGGCCAGCTGAGCATATTGAAAAACTGAAAACTGCGGTGTCACGTTCGATGCCGGTGGGCTTCACTTACCTTGAACAGCTCGGCGCCGAGAATGCAGACCCCTCGCGACGTGAATGGCTAACCGGTGACACCAACATCGTAAAGATGGAGGTGACATTGAACTACACCATTACTGACCCCCTGCAGCACCTCTATGGGATGTCTGACCTATCGAGCGGTTTATCGCGTGACCTTGTGCTACGGCGTCTCGCTGAAGCGGCGATGACAGAGAGCATCGCCTCGATGGGGATCGATGAGGCCCTCTCAACCGGAAAGACACAACTACGCAAAGACGTCCTAGGCCGGGTACAGCGCCAAGCCGAGAGCTTCCAGCTCGGCATCACGTTGAACTCTTTCAATCTGACCGAAGTCGCCCCGCCCCCAGAAGCGCAGAACTCCTTCAACGAGGTTACTAGCGCGCAGTCCTACCGCGATCAGCAGCTTTCCGAAGCAGCGGGCGCCCGCGCAACCCCGTTGCCATTTGCGCGCGCTGAAGCCGACCGCATCGTGCAACAGGCGCAAACCGCCGCGACTGAAACTACGGCGAAGGCTCAGGGCTGGAGCAAAGCCTTTGGTGAGCTGGCGACCAGCTTGCAGCGCCACCGCGAAATAGGTATGCAGCGCATATGGCTGCAATCGGTAGAACAAATTCTTTCCCGCGCCGAGCTAACGATCTTGCCACGTTTACCGGAAGGGAAAACCGCCCCGCTGTACCTCCCCAATAAATAGAGCGTGGGCCAAGAGCTCCGGCTCTTCAAAAAGCGTTAACCCCTAACCGTTATTGGGCCCAACAGCCATGCGCCAGTCTGCCCCACTCGGCGCTTGGAAGATACGTAGATTAAACTCGGGGAGCACCGCCAAAATATGGTCGAAGATATCTCCGATGATGGCTTCGTACTCCGCCCAGCGCTGCTCCTTTGAAAATACATAGATCTGAATCGGAATACCATCGGCGCTAGGCGGCAACTGGCGCACCAAGAATGTCATCGTCTGACTGATTTGTGGATGATTACGTAGGTAGAGCTCAAGATACGCGCGAAAAGTCCCAAGGTTGGTCAGCCGCCGGCCATTTACCAGGCTGCTTTCGTCGACCATCTTCTCAGCATTCCACCCCTGCACCTCGGTAACTTTCTCGTCGAGATATTGTTGGATGTACTCCACTTTCTTTAGGCGAACCAAAAGCTCTTCGTCGAGAAAGCAAACACTGGTCATATCCAGTGAAAGTGCGCGCTTAATGCGACGCCCACCCGACTCACTCATGCCCCGCCAATTTTTAAAACCCCCAGTAATCATCGCTGGCGTTGGAACTGTAACGATGGTCTTGTCCCAGTTCTGCACCTTCACTGCATGGAGCGTAACTTCTAATACGTCACCGTCGGCACCATAGCCTGGAACCTCGATCCAATCGCCCTTGCGGACTAGATCGTCGCGTGTCAGTTGGAGGCTCGCGACGAAGCCTAAAATAGAGTCCTTAAAGACCAGCAAAATAACAGTCATTAGGGCGCCGAGCCCCGTCAACAAACTGGTTGGGTCCTTGTCGAGGAGTTTGGCGACAACCAGAATGCCTACTACCAACCAAAGCAGTATCTTTCCCAGCTGGAAGTAACTGCGCATAGCGGTCGTGTCGGTAGTTTGATCTGACTCGAGCACCGCCCGCACAGTCTCGAGTAGGGCCGCAACAACCCCGCCGCCGACAAGAATCATGTAGGCCAGTGCAAGGTTACGTGTCAGCGCCTCTGAATCGCTTGCGTCCGGAAAAAGAAGCCCGGCCCAAGCGTAGATCACCAACGCTGGCGCAATGCCAGCCAGCCGCGCAAAGACTTTATTCGAGATAAGTAAGTCGTCCCACTTCACTGAAGTGCGGCGCGCCAACTTGCGCATCGTATTAACCATGACGCGCTTTGCTAGTACGTTCGCCGCAACGGCAGTCGCCACTACGATTACAAGCACAATCAAGGTTTGGCCGCCGGACAGTTCTTCGACCTTCTCGGTCAGCCAGCCCCAAGGGGCGATCGAGCCCAAATCTGGATCACCTTGCCCCGCCAGGGCCTCGGGTATGTTCTTAGCCTGCCGCACCATCGCAAATTCCCTTATAGCGACAGAACCGGCAACCTTCTGGCGCACCACTAGTTGGCCAGTGATCCATCATTAAGTCGTCAACATCGGGGTCGTAGTGGACATCCATCATTTCTCGGAGCGACGTGGACATGCGATCCTGCGCCTCGGACAGCTTATCAATTTGCACCGGGATGGCCTGCACCTGCTCTTCGCCAAGATAAGCCGCATAAAGCGTGATGTCCTCGGGATCGGTCTGCCACTTCTCGCAAGCGTACAGCGCATAAGTATGTAATTGAAAAATATCGTCCTCCCTCGGCTTCCCCGTCTTCCAGTCCCAAATGTGCACCTTCTCGTTTTCCCCATAAGCGAAGTCGGGTACCGCATAGACTTTTGTACCTAGATACTGATAGGTATCGAGCGACTCGACAGACAACCAACTATCCGGCGCAGTGTCACGCACAACTTGCAGCTGCGGAGATTCGCAAAAGTAACGCGTCGCCACCTCTATTAACTTCCGTGCGCGCTCTGTGCGCTCTTTCGAGATCTCATGGCCGTAATGGTGCTCGAAAAGGTGGGTTAGCTTATTCGGCTGCTCCTTCCAAGCGTCTGTCGATGACTGCCGCCAACCGGAGCGGAAAAGGTTCACAGCCTCCTCCATCAACTCACTCGCGCTCATCGTCGAGCCCGCTTGGCGAAACTGAAACCAGCGCTCAATGGCACGGTGGACCACATCTCCAGTGAACGCCGGAAGCGATCCCAAGTTCTTATGCACCATCATGTCGAACTTCTCGCCACGTGGACGCTCTTTCCACCACCCCCAAAATCCGTAGCGCGAATACCAGTAGTCGCGCTTACAGCGTTCGAACTCCTTCGCCCGACTCGCTGACCATGAAAGTTCGCACTTGTACTCCTTCGCCACCACGCCCGAAGTCTAGCTCCAAGCCTGGGGAAACTTCTACGCCGAGTCGCTGGCCACCCACCAGCGCGGGGGGCCATGTTCAATCACCGCCCCCCAATCCCAACCCATCAGGCTTGTGCAACCCGTGCGCCCAAAATGCCTTGTAAGGTTTGGGAACGATCTCGGAGCCCCCCCCGTCACTAGAAGTCGAAAAGGGCCCTATCCCCTCCAATCGAAATCTCACCATGAAGAATGTCTTGATTACAACTGCCGCCAGCTTGTTGCTTCTCGGAAACGCCGCGGCACAACAAAGTGAAGATGCTGCCCCGAGGTGGGCTGAAACGCCCGGCGTGACTGAGTTCACGGGCCGCCTCACCGTTCGCCCAATACAGGTTCGTGACCTGATGGCACAGGGCTATACCCGCGCCGAGGCGCTTGAGATTAACCAGAATGCCACGCGCCGCGCGCAGCAATGGGACTATCAAGAGTACGTCCCTGAGACCGACGAGACCGTGATGATTATTCCGGAAGGTCACGACGAGAACTCAATGGCCGCTTGGCTCATGGCCACCGGTGACTATGAGTATGTCGAGCCA
>JAKVCF010000009.1 GCA_022447335.1 Planctomycetota bacterium
ACCAGCGCCAAGACAAAGGAAACTTCAAAGGATCATGGGACCCAGTCGGCCCGTGGGGTGAGGACGGAGGCCGCGTCTACTCAACTGCGATCTGCGCTCTGATCCTTGAGGTGTACTATCGCTACGCCCAGGTACTCGGCGCGCGCTAAACAGAGTTAGATCGCTCAGAAGGCCGATGCTGCTTTGCGGCATCGGCCTTCTTTCTTTTTCCGAACACCACAAATATTCGCACCTCGCTCGCGCAAACGTCCCCCACTTAATCGCGGTTCGATGCAAATCACGCAAACGCGACAAGAAATCGACTATTCGAACCGCACCGAAGGCAATGCCCCCACGTTGACCGTGCATGGAACATCACTCGCACGACTTCCATGAGGCCCTCGCTGAGCAACTGCGCCGCGCCCCCTACCTGATCGCTTCAATGGTTTTGCACGCAGGCGTCGCACTGGTCATCGCAGGCTTCCTGCTCTTGAAAGCCGAAGAGACGGTAACGCCGATCATCGTAATGACGCCGCAGCCGCCAACGCCACAGATAGAGGACCCGCCGCCCCCTCACCCAGACAAACCAATCGTCCAACCGGAACCAACCGACATCCCACTTACCCAAACGGATGTCATTGCCGACTTACCTCCAACTGACCTGAGCCCGGATACGAATGCCAATCTGACCGATTCACCGTTTGATAATTTCATGTCCGGCAGTAACGTCGCCGGCATCGGTGGCCCTCCTGGTGGGTCCATGGGCAACCGTAGCGGCGGCGGTGGTGGTGGCGGCGAGACCGAAGCTGCCGTGCAGGCCGGCCTGCGGTGGCTGCGCGATCACCAGTCGCCAGATGGATTCTGGGATTCTGATGAGTTCATGTACCAGGACAAGCACCCGGACAATGCCCCAAGCACCGACCCCGGTTCACCCAGTAATGATGTTGGCCTGACGGGCCTAGCTTTGCTCGCTTTCCTTGGAAACAACCACTCGACGCAGAGCGGTGAATATCGTCAACAAGTTGCCGATGGCATTGCCTGGCTCAAATCAGTGCAGAACCCACGGTCCGGGCTTTACGGTGAAGAGGTCGGAAACGCAACGCTCTATAACCACGCAATCGCGACGATGGCAGTTGGTGAGGCGCAATACATGGTGCGCAACCCGCTGCGCGCCCGTGAACTGCAGAAGGCCACTAGCCTGATTCTCAACGCTCAGAATCCCTACAACGCCTGGCGCTACACGCTGGACCCAAACGGAGACAACGACTCCTCTATCACTGGGTGGATGATCTTTGCACTCAAGACCGCTGATGAAGCGGGCGTCCAGGTGCCCAAAGACACCTTTCGCGGCGCACTCGAATTTCTCAATGCAATGACGGATCGTGGCACGGGTCGCACTGGCTATGCCATGGGTGATGGTGGTGGCCCAGGTGGCCGCCCCTCGCGCATCAAAATCTACCTTGAACGCTTCCCACCTGCGCAATCGGAAGCACTGACGGCTGTCTCGCTGTTGTGCCGTGAGTTCTTAACGGACACTAATGAGGTACGCCACTGGAAAGACCACGAAAACTACGAGCTGCTCAGAAAACAGGCCGACCTAATCGCTGCCTGCCCGCCAGTCTGGGACGAAGAGGGTGGCACGTGCGACATGTACTACTGGTACTACGCGACCTTTGCGATGAATCAATGGGGTGGCAGTCATTGGAAAAAGTGGAAAAAAGCCATCGAGGCCGCAGTGCTGCCCCATCAGCACCAGGGTGAGGACAACTTCACTGGCTCCTGGGATCCAGTGGGCCCGTGGGGCGAAGATGGCGGCCGCGTCTATTCAACTGCGATCTGCACGCTGATCCTCGAGGTTTACTACCGCTATGCCCAGGTGCTCGGTGCGCGCTAAAGCCAACAATCGACCAGCACAAAAAAAGACGACGGGGCCATGCGGCCCCGTCGCTGTATTTCGAAGAACAACTAAGGATTTAGGCGCTTGTCTTGAGCGCGTTGAGCGCGCGGGCTAGGTGCGCTTTTTTACGCGACGCTGTGTTCTGATGAAGCTGACTCCACTTAACATTCTTGTCGATCAGCTTCGTGGCCAGCAGAAAGTGCTTTTCGGCCTCTTCAACGTTCTGTTCCTCGATCGCCACCATGGTCTTTTTGATCCAGGTGCGCATGGCCGAGCGTCGACCACGGTTACGCTCGCGGCGCTTCTGGTCCTTCTTCAGCTCGGCTTTGGCGGACGGAGTGTTCGGCATCGTGTTCTTTCGGTCTTATTCCGTAAAACGGGCCGAACATTGTACCTAGACCGAGCAGGTCGGCAAGCCCCCTCGCCACCCGGAAATCCCGCTTCTCGCTATGCCTCAGGACGTTCCGACTCGGACTCGTCAGCCGGTGGGGCCCCCTCGCCGCGAGCAGCCCGCAGGAAAGCATCGGGATCGTAAGCGACATCCTGAGCCGATTCCGCCTCGTCATAACGCTTGGTACTGAGAGCCTGCTCGGCAGCCAAGTTCTTGCGCATGCGCACTGCCTCGGTATCACGCGGGTTAGCTTCGAGCGCACGCTCTAGGTACTCCAGAGCACGGCCCACCTCACCCTGTGCCGCAGCCAGGGCACTGGCCCGCTTCGCGCAGTCCGAGTCGGCCTCGGCTAAGGCGCCAAAGGCCTCGAGCGCTGCGCCTGCGTAGCCCGCCCGCTCAAGAGCGTCAGCCCAATCGGCCCCGGTCTGATAGCTAGCCGGATTCTTGATGAAGGCCCGACGCAGCTGTCGCGCCTCGGCATCAGCGTTTTTGGTCATACGACTTAGCCGAGCACCCAGCGAACTTGGACCAGCGCCGATCTTGCCTAACAGCCCCTTCTTCGGCTTGCTAGCCACGAGAGCGCGTGCCAAGAGACCCGCAGCGTTGGCATCACCGGGGGCAAAGTCGAGCACCTGATCACAGAGCTCGATCGCAAAATCGGCTTGGCCACGGGACAGCGCCTGCTCGGCGCGATCGAGGTGCTTCTTCAGATCCATTGCCCCTATCCTAGAAGCCTCGACAGGGCCTGTATCCTGGAATGATTCGATGGAAATCGTCCTCTTCCCTGACCCGCGCCTACGCGCCAGGAATACCCCGATCGAGACCTTCGATTCGGGGCTCGCGAAGCTCGCTCGTGACATGTTCGAGGTTATGTATCGCACCCAGGGAGTCGGCCTCGCCGCACCTCAGGTCGGGATGAATGTCAAGCTGCTGATCTTTAATGAGGAAGGTAAGCCCGAAGCCACGGAGCGCGAGATCGTGCTATGCAACCCGCGCATCACGTCCAAGTCAAAAGAACGTGTGTCAGGTGAAGAAGGCTGCTTAAGCTTCCCGGGGATCTATGCCCCAGTACAACGCCACGAGACCATCGTGATCGAAGCCGAAGACCTCGAAGGCAACACTTTCAAAAAGGAGTTCGCCGATTGGGAGGCCCGTATTTTCCAGCACGAGTTCGACCACCTCGACGGAGTTCTCTTCATCGACCGCTTTAGCCCGAGCGACAAGACCCGGCTAAAGCCGCGGCTTATGGATCTGAAACGCACGTACCAGGAGAGCCTTGCGGATTCTTGATGGACTCGAGTCACTGCCCGATTGCAAGTTCGATCGGGGTTGCGTGGCTACAGTGGGAGTTTTCGATGGAGTGCACCTCGGACACTTCGTTGTCTTACGTCGCGTGGTGGATCGCGCCCGCGAATTGGGCGCCCGCCCGGTCATGGTGACTTTCGCACGGCATCCGAAAACAGTGCTGCTCGGTCACGCGCCGCCTACCGTGACTAGCCTGGAACATCGCCTGGTTCTGTTTGAGCGAGCAGGCATCGAAACTACCTTGGTACTCGACTTCACTGAAGAACTCCGCAGCCTCACTGCCGAACAATTCGTTCGGCGCGTGCTGCTAGACGGCTTGGACCTGCGAGAGTTGATCTTCGGCTTTGACTCCAAGTTCGGACGCGACCGTGGTGGCAACCCCAAGTCGCTGCGTCCGCTGGCAGACGAGCTTGGCTTTGGCATCGAAGAGGTGCAACCGGTGGCGCTCGGCGAACGCCCGGTGTCGAGCACTTTCGTACGCGAGGCAGTACAGCTGGGCGACCTCGCTTCAGCTGGACGCATGCTAGGCAGGCCGGTCAGCTTGCTCGGCACGGTTGTCGCCGGTGACAAGCTCGGACGACAACTGGGCTTTCCAACCGCCAACCTACGCCCCCACCACGAACTGCGGCCGCCCTTCGGAGTTTATGCTGCGATGGTTCTACACCAGGAACAGTTACACCCAGCAGTAGTCAATATCGGCAATCGCCCAAGCCTCGGTGGCAACGAAGTCCGAATCGAGGCCTACCTGCTCAACTTTAACGGTGATCTATACCAACACACGCTCGAAGTCTTCCTACTCGAACGCCTGCGCCCCGAGCGTGAGTTCCCCAGTATGGACGCACTACAGGAGGCTATCCGTAAGGACGTCGAAACCGTAAACGCCCGCCTCGACAACCTGCTTCGGGAATGGCGAGTTCCTGGTCGATATTTGCCCATTGAAGGTGCTGGCGTGGAAGGCCTAGCCGCACATGACCCGCGCTGTTAAGATTTTCGCCCCGCCGGGGAGATAGCTCAGTTGGTAGAGCAATGGATTGAAAATCCATGTGTCGGCGGTTCGATTCCGCCTCTTCCCACCAAATCAACCTCTGTATAAGTCTTACTTATCCAGAGGTTTTTTTACTTGGCCGCCGAATGCCAATCTCGCAAATCCTCGGCTGGAAGCGGCTTGGACCAAAAATACCCTTGGCCGATCTCGACCCCGAGATCTCGAAGCAAGGCAACTTGTCCCTCGTCTTCCACGCCTTCCGCCACGACTGGAACACCAAGCGCGTTCGCCATTCCCGTTGAAGCAAGAAATGCCGCCTGAACTTCTGAGGCCTCAACGCGCATAGTCATGGACCGATCAATCTTGAGTTCGTTAATAGGCCAATCGATAACTTGCTGAATAGCGGAGGCCCCCTGCCCAAAGTCGTCGATGCTCAAAGCAAACCCGCAGATCGAAAGGCGATTTAATTCTCCCAAGAACTCGCGCCGAGCTTCCGCCGGAATTGACTCAGTCTCCGTGATTTCCAAGATGAAGCAATCTGGGGTGAGGCCTGCGTCACGAACCTGTTGAACAAAGTCTTCTGACACGCTGCGCTCAAGGATCTCAGTTGGCTCAACATTCAGGCTGAGACGCCCTCCCGCAGGCATAAGCTCCAAAAGATCTTGCGCTGATTTCAAAGAAAGCTCGCGCAGCAAATAGCTTAAAGATCTCAAAAAACCCCAGTCTTTTGCCGCCTGAATAAACTCGTCCGGACGCACAAAATCGCCAGAGGATGGCTCCCACCGCGCAAGAGCTTCCGCTCCCACCATAACACCATCTATGAGTCGGACCTTTGGCTGCCAATACACGCTCAACTGTTCCGGCGATTCCTTGAGCGCTTTGGACAGCTTCACAGGCAGGTCGAACAGCTGCTTTGCCGCTCTCAAGTCATGGCAGATGTTTCGCAATGCAGCCGGCTTGGACCGCTCCTTCTCATGCAAAAGCTCGATGACCTTTGCGGTCTCCTTCACGCTGCCCTCATCCACATCGGCACGAATAGCATCGCCAGAGACCACAAATGTGCGCAACAAGCCGATGGGCTGACCGACAAACTCTGCCATCGACACCCGGAATCCATCAAGAAGACTCTCGATCCGACTCTCCAGATCTTCTCCCAAAGCAGCATCATGATCCATCTGCAGCAAGCAATAGATCTCTTTGCCACTACTTGGGAAGATCTGGCTTCCTTCCACAGATCGATCTTCCAGATGGCCGCAAGCCCAGTCAATAAATCCTTCCACGCTCGCGAATGCGTCGGGGACGGCCACTGCGACAAGCGCATCCATTGATGCGATGCCATCGCGCAATGCGTCGCCCAGAGGGTCTCTGGATGCAAGTGCCGGCCCTTCCTGGCCCTCTGTAAGCTCAATAGCTCGAGCTATTAACTCTTCGATATCCCATGGCTTCGCAAAAAAATCGTTCACGCCCAACTGAAGCGCGCGTCGATAGTTTTGTGAGTCGTCAAAAGCCGATGAAATTAGAAATGGGACGCTTGGAATAGCAAGCTTCGCGTGGAGAATAAAGGTCAAACCATCCATCCGTGGCATCGAAATATCTGTCACCACAAGATCGGGCTTCGCCTCCGCAATGCTTTCCAGGCCCTCAGTGCCATCACGCGCGACTGCCACTTGGAAGCCGGCCACCTGAAAAAAATAGGTGAGGTTAGTCAGCAGAAGCTCGTCGTCCTCTACGAGGAGGACGCTTTTCGATTCGGTGAGCTTCTTAATATCTGCTGGCATGACCCAGGCCTTTCGCGCGCAATCTGGTTTGATCCTAAAAGCCCATTCTACGATAGTAGGATCGGATTCTTGAGCTCCCCTCCGGCATTGGAGAGCAATTTGGCGAGAACGCCAAAGTTACCTCCACGAATACGGATCCCGAAACTAGCGAGATCCACCTAAACATTCACAAATAGACACAGGCGCATAGATGTTTTCGTTAGGCCCCTCCGGGCTAGAAGAGATATTCCCAACCCATTTCTGGATCGACTCAGAGTCCAGGATCGTGAGCATTGCCCCCGTGCTCAGCAAGATTCTTCCAATGATTCAAGTAGGCGATTCAATGGGGGATCATTTCCAACTCGAGCGCCCCAGTCTCAAGACATTCGATTTCAAGCTTCTCAAAAAGTACGCCGGATCGAAGATCCTCCTGCAATCCAAAGGCCGTGATGAAATCCGCCTAGACGGTCAGTTCGTCTATGTTGACGATGAGGGAAATGAATCTTCGGTCTTTGTCGGCAGGCCTGCGACCAACAAGATGTCTGATCTATTAGATTTCTCGATCCCGGGAAACGCCTATGGCATTCAAGATCACTATCTGGATGCCGTAATGACGATAGAGCGTGAACTAGACATGCGGCGCGAGCTCGCACAACGCGCAGAGGGGCTCCGATATGAATCTCTCGTTGGTATTTTCGCCCGACAGATCTGGGACTCCCCTGACCTTGAGTCTCTCTATCGCCGCATCACCGAAGTCGGAATTGAGCTCCTCCAGCTACAAGACCTAGTTGTTTATCGAGCAGAAGGGGACCAACTCATCCAAGCCTCGGTAAGCGGAAAACAAACGGGTTCAAACTATGAACACGACCCACTCACACTCCGCTCGGGCCAGGGAATCGTTGGAAGATCTTTCGCAACTGGAAAGCCAATCTACATCGCCGATATTCGGAAAGATGCCGAATATGTGATCGATGACTTCCCAGGGCTTTCGGAATTTGCAGTGCCGATGATGCACCGGGAACAATGCTACGGAGTACTCGACTCTGAATCGACCGCCGTCGATGGCTATTCCGAAGTCACTCGAGAAACGATGGAGAAGTTTGCCAGGATTGCAGCTGCTGCAATCTGTCATTACCGACAAGCGCTTGAAATCCATCAGTCAATCGTAGAGAGGGCTATCCGCTTAGAGTCCCGTGATCTCGTCCTGCGAGCGTCCGCGCATGAAGTGCGTACACCTCTAGCACAAATCGCATCTACGGTTGCCGTACTACAACGCGCTGCACATGATCAACCAAGGAAAGATATTTATTCGCAACTAGAGGCGCTCGATGAGCCCATCCAGAGGTTGGAGCGGTTTGCTCTCGCCATGCTTGAGCAAACCAACGCAGAAAACTCAAGCTCATCCGAATCAGAATCACACTGGAATCGGTTTCATTTGTGCAAATATGTGCAGCAGCTAGCAACTGCAACTGCCCGAACCTTTGGCCGCCACGGTGACTTAAAGGTTAAAATTCCTAATACGCTAGTCACGATTGAAAGTGATGCGGAAAGTATCGCGCAAATCGTCAGCAACCTACTATCAAACGCGTTTAAATACTCAACGACTGGAAGTCCGGTTTCTCTACAGCTTCGCGAAGAGGCAAATAGTTATGTATTGGAGATCGAAGACCAAGGGATTGGCATTCCAGCAAAGCTCATTGGAACCATCTTTGAACCCTTCATGCGCCACCCGGCAGCTGTATCCATGGCATCGGGGACTGGGCTCGGACTAAGCATCGCGCGCGAACGGACTACTAAAATTGGTGGCCAACTGAGCTTGTCCAGTGTTGTAGGTGAAGGCACGACGTTCATTCTCGTCTTACCGAAAAAGTTCATTAGGTAAAGTTAAATACCACGTCTGATCGACAAAGAAAATAGGCCGGCCTCTCTATGAGAGGCCGGCCTATTTTCTTTGTCGATCGAACGCTTAAGCGTCGACCTCTTCTTCTTCGCTCGGTTGCGCATTGGAATTCTTGCTGCCAGCTAGCATGGCCGACAAGTCGGGGGCGATCACTGACTCCTTGCGCTCGGTACGCGGCACGCGTACCGCCGAATCCGACTCCTTGCGCTCGGGGGCGGAAGTAGCCGCTGGCGCCCAATCCGGACGCTGCGCCACCATTCCAGTCGGAATGGTCGACTTCTCATCCTGCTGCTCTGCGACAACTTTAACTTCTGACTCAGGCTCAGCACTCGCCTTCTCAATTTCTTCGACTGACCCCTCTTCAGGGCTCAATTCGGACTTGCGACGACGACGTCCGCCTCGAGAACCACGACGACGCGACCTGTCGTCGCCTTGAGCCTCATCGACGAACTCAGTCGGAGTCTCTTCGCTGGCATCTATGCCCTCGGCACGTGTCTCGTCGATCGGCTCGACTGGGAGCTCTTCGACTAGATTGGACTGAGCATCCTGATTCTGGCTACGGCCGCCGCGACCACGGCCGCCGCGGCGGCGACGGCGGCGGCGACGTGGCACCTCTTCCTCACTGGAAGCGGAATCCGATGCTGCTCTCAAGTCAACCTTACCCAGCTTCCTCGCCGGCTCGGGGTTCTCAAGCGGAACCTCGTCTTCGGACTTGGGCGGAATAACCCCCGCCGGAAGCGGCGACGTACGATCGTTCTCGTCGGCATTGCGACGACCACGGCCACGGCTACGACCACGGCTGCCACCACGGCCACGACCCGAACGCTCAGTGTCATCGATCCGCTCATCAGCTGGCACGCCGAGAAAATCGTCGACGAAATTGCCGACTTCCTCAAGCGAAAGCAACGTCATATCAAGCATGTCCGTCGCGCGGTTGCGCGTGCTGCCATCAGGCGACTTAATCAACACCAAGCCCGCTCCGGCACGATCGGTGCCAAAGGTCTTGACTAGGCCACGGAAACGCGCGCTGTAGTCTTGCCACTGGCCTGTCTTACATTCGAGCCACAGCAGGCGCCCATCAATGCAAGCCATCAAATCGGATTCAAACTCGCGCCCGTCAGGCAGAGTACCCTTGACGTTGAACATGACCTGGTACTTGGCCGGGCTCATGCGCGCGCGCAGGCGTCGTGACAACAGCCAGACCACGTAGATCTCCAGCCAGCCACCCGTGAGGAACTGCTGGATCTCGCCATCCTTGTTCGGAATGACTCGCAGCTGTTTCTTCGGACTCCGGTGGTAGTAGAAGTCCTTCAGCATCCCGTGCCGATAAAGCAAAGTGCCGAGCTGCACAGCCGCCGACCGCTCCGGTTCCGAGTAGCTTTCGATGTCCACGCGGGTCGTTTTCCCGGTGGCCACCGCGCGTTTCATCTTCTCGTAGAACGGGCCCAGCAAATCAAAGTGCTGGCCGATGTGGCGGGCAAGATGTTCAAAGGCCTCATTTTGTCCGAGGTCATCCTGCCCCTCGAAGACAAGTACCTTGTGCTTTTTGAGGTAGTCCACCAACAACCCGGTCGGAGCATCGTCCGGCGGGGTCCTTGGTGTGCCGTCTCTGCGGCCACGCTGAGAAAACGAGCCGCCACGGTTGCGGTCGTCATCGCGTGAGTCCCGTCCACCACGGTTCCTACCCCCTCGCCGGCCCCGTATTCGCTCTTGCGAATCAGACCCGGTGTCGAGGGCTTCCCGAAGTTTCTTGATCTCCGTTTTGAGGGCCCGAAGCTCTTCAGACAGGTCCGAAGCGGCTCGGGCTTTCCCAGGAGAGCGCGGCGCATCTTGCGTGCGGCTCGACGCTCCCTTGAAGAGGCGTCGGTACAAGCCCATACTCCCTGCATTGTGGCGGCGCGGTACAGATACCACAAGGGCTGAGAACTTCCCTTTCGTCGCCATTTCTCAGTAGCTCCGCGCCCCCCGATGTCAGGCATCCAGCAGCCCGGGAATACGGAAGACGGCCGCCCCCGCCCCGCTAATCATCTCGCGGGTGAGATCAGCCCCTACCTACTCCAGCACTTATACAATCCTTTAGACTGGTATCCATGGGGAGATGCGGCTCTCGCCCGCTCCCGTGAATTGGATCGGCCGATCTTCCTGTCGATCGGCTATTCCTCCTGTCACTGGTGCCACGTCATGGAACGGGAATCATTCGAGAACGAATTGGTCGCCGCTTTCCTGAATCAGCACTTCGTCTCGATTAAGGTCGACCGTGAAGAACGGCCAGACCTGGATGACCTCTACATGTCCGCCGTCCAGAAGATGACCGGTTCGGGCGGCTGGCCAATGACCGTCTTTCTGACTCCGGATCTCCAACCCTTCTACGGCGGCACCTACTTTCCGCCATCCAGCCGTCACGGCCGACCTGGATTCCTAGATTTGGCCCGCGGCATCGAACAAGCCTGGCGCGAACGACGATCTGAGATTGAAGAAACCGCTCAACAGCTGAGCGAAGCACTGAAACTCGATCTACCCGAAGCCCCCGAAGAAGATGTGCTTCCGACCGGAACCGCACTCACAGAGTTGATGGATGAAGGCGTGCGTGCCTACGCCTCCGAATTCGAGCCCGAGTGGGGTGGTTTTGGACCGGCGCCCAAGTTTCCGCGCACGGACGATCTGCGCTGGATGCTTGAAGCGCAGCCATGGCTGTCCGACCACCAAGCCGAGAGCGCGCGCAGCATGGTAGATCACACTCTGATCAACATGGCCGCGGGCGGAATGTACGACCAAATCGGCGGCGGCTTCGCCCGCTACAGCGTCGATGAGAAGTGGTGGGTCCCTCACTTCGAGAAGATGCTCTATGACCAGGGCACACTAATCACGACCTACCTCGATGGCTGGAGGCATCTAGCTAAGCCTCGCTATGCAGAAGTCGTGCGACAGAGCTGCGACTATCTACTGCGCGAACGGCAAGACCCCGGCGGCGCCTTCTGGGCGGCAACCGATGCCGATAGTGAAGGTGTCGAAGGAAAGTTCTTTGCCTGGACGCCCGGGCAACTAACCGAAGCACTTGGCGAGGAACAGGCCGCCTATGCTGCGGTGCGATATGGCGTAACAAAAGAAGGAACCTTTGAGCATGGAAGCTCTGTACTACGCGATCTCGAAGCGCCTGCCGACACACCCGCAACCTGGAAAGAAGAGGTGCGCGCCAAGCTCTACGCTGTACGCGCCAAACGCATCCCCCCTGGCAATGACGACAAAATTCTGACAGCTTGGAATGGACTAGCGATCGATGCTTTAGCGCAGGCCGGACGCATTCTCGGCGAAGCCCGCTACACAGAAGCCGCTCAAGATGCCGCCAATTTCTTGCTGCAGGAACTACGTCAGAGTGATGGCGGCTGGAAACGCAGTTGGCGTACAGGCAGAGCAAGGCACCGCGCTGTTCTCGAAGATTACGCCTATCTCTGCCGGGGATTACTCGCACTCTTTCAGGGAACTGGTGATGAATGTTGGCTCACTACTGCGATCGAGCTTGGCGAAGTCATGCTGCGGGTCTTCTGGGATCAACCTAGCGGCGTATTCTTCGATACCGACGGGCAAGATCCGACCGTACTACATCGACTGCAATCACCCTGGGACGGCGCGACCCCATCTCCAAATGCAGTAGCAATCGAATCCCTATTGCTATTGCACGCCTTCACACTCAACGAGTCCTGGCGCACGCCCGCACGCCGGGGCCTAAACGCAATGTTAAGTTCGATCCGGCGTACGCCACGCGCCTTTGCGGCGACACTACGCCTACTAACGTTTGCAAGCGAAGACCCATGCGTTGCCGTGGTAGTCGGAAATGGCAACCCTACATCACTGGACCACTGGCGGGACTTCTTACATAACCCAGGCGCGCCGCGGACTCTGCCGGTCTTTCGAGTTCAAGCCAATCCCAACAGCTCGCTCGGCCTCTTTGCCAATCGCAAAACTGTCGGCAACCAAGCTACGCTCTACTTCTGCAAAGGCGCGCAATGCCATGCGCCGCTCACCGACCCAGCGGATTTCCCGCGCGCCTAGCTCGATTCTTCGCGGTGTATTACCGCAACGCGTAGCCGCCAACCGCTGTACCAGCGCTCGCGGCCAACAGCGCGGACCGCCGCATGCTCGGCCCGCACTCGCCATGCCTGGGCCGACGCCTCATTGGCCCAATACGAAACAGTGATCCCCAATCCTTGCGTATCTCTCACAGATTCCAGGCCCAGATAGCCGGATTGACCTTGCACTAACTCCTCCATCTTCGCCGCCGCTTCAACGTAACCATCGTCAGCCTCCTCACGCGTAGTCGTGAAGATCACTGCGACATAAGGAGGTGTAGGCGTTTTTGCGAACATAAGGTTAAGAAAGATGAAATGGGAACGTGTCCCGTCGACCCCGAGAGCATTGGCAGAATACCGAGATGTCCACTTCGCCTGATCCCATTCACAAGTTGAACTCAGCTTCGACCGTGGTAATCGGAGCAGGCGCCGCTGGCTTAGTTGCAGCCATCTTCGCCGCACGCGAAGGGGTCCCCACAGTACTCCTCGAAGGCACCGAAAAAATTGGGACCAAGATCCTGATCAGCGGTGGAGGGCGCTGCAATGTTCTTCCTGGCGCCTACGACGAGCAAGCCTTCTTCACCCAAGGTTCGCGCAACATACTACGCAGGATATTCCGCACCTGGCCGCACACAGAAATCCGCGCCTGGTTCGAAGGCGAACTAGGCGTGCCTCTCAAACTCGAAACAGAAAGCGGCAAGCTATTCCCAGTCTCAGAAAAGGCTCGTACTGTGCGTGATGCATTAGTCGAAGCCTGCCTCACAGCCGGTGTCGAGATTCGCACCGGCTGGCGCGTCGAGCGCGTGGAGGCGCCCAAGGGTTTAGATCAATGGATTGTGCACGCGCAAGCCGAGTCACACGCCCCACTGCAAGCAGATTGCGTCGTACTTGCAACAGGCGGTCAGTCGGTGCCAAAAACGGGCAGCGATGGCCACGGTTACAGCATGGCCCGTGCAATGGGCCACAGCACTCTACCGATCTATCCAGCGCTAGCGCCTTTGCGGCATGCAGAAGATGACCTACTCACCCTTGCCGGCGTTTCGGTACCGATTTCCTGGAGCACTTGGAAGGATGGGAAGTGTCTGGAACGCGGAATGCGTCCTGCACTCTTCACACACCAAGGCCTAAGTGGCCCAGCCATCCTCGACGCCAGTCACTGGGTGATTCGTGACGGCGCTGAACTTCGTATCGGCTGGGGCGGAATGAACCGTGAAGCTTGGGCTGACGTTCTATGTACGAGTTCGGCGCGCACTCTTGGGATCTGTCTGCAGGAACACTTACCCAAACGATTGGCACAAACCCTGCTGACTCGCGCACACTTGAGCGACCAACAAAGTTTCGCGCAGTTCACACGACAGGCACGCGAGCGCTTACTGAACTCGCTTGGCAACTTTGCCCTTCCCGTCACCGGAGACCGCGGATTTGCTGTGGCAGAAGTCACCGGCGGCGGCATTCCGCTCGGCGAAGTGCGACCATCAACCTTGGAAAGTCGCAAACAGAAAAAGCTCTACCTATGTGGGGAGATCCTCGACTGCATAGGCCGCATTGGCGGACACAACTTCTTGTGGGCCTGGGTCACCGGACGACTCGCTGGGACTCAAGCAGCCAAGAAGGCGCGAACTTAAAACTCTTCGGCATCGACAGATTCGACTAGAGCGCCAGAAGGAGCGGTAGGCTGAGCTCGTATCGGTGATCAGTATCGAAGTGACCACCCGGGTAAAACTCAACTTCAGCCGGCACCTGCAGCTCGGTCAGCCGCTTTGAGAATCGCTTGAGCCCCCACTGCAGCGCAAACTCATCAGTGTGACCCGCGTCAAGCCATAGCAGGCCAAGCTGGCGCAAAGCCTCGGCACATGCCGGCTCTTCGATCATTTGCAATGGATCGTTGCTTAGCCAGCGAGCGAATACCTCTTCGCGCACCTCGCCCGTCGCAGGGTCCATCGGTAGGTCTACCCCAAGGGGCGCAGTTGGGTTGGGTGAGTAGCAACTTGCCATCGCCAAGCACTCGATGCCCGCATGCTCGGAGTAGCCCAACTTCAACGTGGGAAGCTTCTCGAGAAAGGACTCGGGGCCGCCATATTTCTCCCAGCAAGTAAGCGCATCAGCAAAGCCACGCAAGTGGCTCATGTCGAAACCTATGTCACCACAATGAGATGCGGCGGAAGAAAAGTAGCCTGGTCTCTGCATGGCAAGGCGCAACGCTCCATAACCCCCACTCGACTTACCCGCGATCACGCGGCGCCCTTCGCCACCACAGCCGAACTCAGCCTCGACCGCCGGAATCAGCTCATCGATCAAAAAGTCCTCATAGCGGCCGGTTCCAGGTGAGTTCATGTACTGCGAACCTCCCAATCGCGTCTCACAGGAGGGCCACAGGTAAACCGCAGGCGGGATGGCGCCTTCGGCAGTGCAGCGCGCGATCCGCTCAGGCAAGGTCTCGGCCCACATCGAGGACTTGGACAAGACCTTGTGATTGAAGCCGGTGTAGCCGACCAGCATTACGGCTAGCGGCAGGCCCACGCCCCCGCCAGCTGGCACCAGCATCGGATGCGAACGCCGCACCGGGTCGCCCAGCGCATTGTCGGCCAACACCTCGCTGGTAAAGAGAAAGGTGGCCAGCGTCGCGCCACCTGCAACTTCACGCCGATAATCGAACTCCATGAGCGCAGGATACTTGAACCACCATCCCTCCCTTCTTTAGGCTGCGCACATGCTTGGAACCCGGATCGTGCGTCAGCCAATCACCCCGGCTCTGCTTTGCCTCGCCACTCTACTAAGTAGCTGTCAGACAGCCACCCAAGAGGCGGTACTAGACGACTACACGCTCGAACTCGCGCCAGGCCAACTAGGCCTCGTGCCGCTGCCAAAAGGAAGCGCGTGGCCCGACTTCTCGATCGGCTGGCCAATCCGCGAACACATGGTTGACGCGGCCGACGCCTCACTGACCTATCTATCCAAGCCAAGCTCGAAGGGCTTCTTCCCTTACGGCCCGATCAGCCACGACCGCATGGTGCGTTCGCTGAAGCGCTTCCGCAAGCTGCTCGAAACCAGCCCCAGCGCCGAAGTCTTTCTGAATGGCCTGCGCAACGAGTTTGAAGTCTGGGTCGCTCGCGGCGGGTCTAACACTGGCGATGTACTCTTCACAGGCTACGGCACGCCTATCTATCAAGGATCGCGTACACGCTCAAGCGTGCATCAGTACCCGCTCTACAAACTTCCTGGCGATCTGGTCAAAGCTGATAATGGTGACTTCCTGGGCCGACGCACGGCAAGCGGCAATATCGTGCCCTACTACACCCACCGCGAGCTGGTCGAAGGCAATCATCTCGTAGGTCAGGAGCTGGTCTGGCTCTCAGATGCCTTTGATGCCTACACCGCACAGGTACAAGGTTCCGCCATGATCGACCTCCCAGATGGCACACGCCTCGAAGTCGGATATGCCGGCAAGAACGGCTACGACTACAAGTCCATTGGTCAACTGCTAATCGACGAAGGGAAAATACGGAAATCTGAGCTCTCACTCGCGCGCCTGCGCCGCTACTTCCGCGAGAACCCAAATGAGGTCAGCCGCGTTCTGCCGATGAACCCTAGCTTCGTCTTCTTCCAGGAGACCCCAGGTGGCCCCTATGGATGCCTCGGCCAGCCGGTAACCGAAATGCGATCAGTTGCTACCGACAAAGATGTCTTCCCGCGCGCCGGCCTAATGTTCATCGAAGTTCGTCTTCCAGACTTCGCTCCACACGGTGGCCTGGTGCAACGCCCCGAACGCTTCTTTGCCTTCGATCAAGATCGCGGTGGCGCCATCCGCTCAGCCGGTCGCTGTGACATCTGGATGGGCCTCGGCGAAGACGCCATGGAACGCGCCGGTCACGTTCTCTCGCGCGGCCGCATGTACTACCTGTTCCTGAAGGATTAGTCGCGCGGGCTAAATGCCAGAGCCCTCACCTTCGGGTGACCACCAAGCCCAGCTCATAGTCTCGGTAGTACGCAATGCGATTGGCGGACCGCCAGGTGTAAGCAAAATCGCACCACCGACGCCCTGATAGCGCTCGCGCACGCGCTCGAGCTGCGAATAAAGTGCGCCGTGTGGATCCATGCCATCACGCAGTGCTTCGGCAACTTGGCCAGCAAAACAAGCGCGGATAAAAGACTCGCCTTCGCCTGTCGCTGAAATCGCGCAAGTCTCGTCGGCGTAGGTGCCGGCTCCAACCAACGGAGAATCGCCAACACGGCCAGCTGGCTTCCCCATCGTTCCACCGGTCGAAGTGCCTGCCGCCATATTGCCCTCGGCATCGCGGCAGACTGCCCCAACCGTACCTCCAGCAAAGTTGCCCGATCCACCATTTTCGACGACCTCACGCCAGATCTTGCGCACCGCATCAGTGATCAAACGCGCTTCAGGCACCATCGAAAAGCCGTGGTGACGGGCCCATTCTTCCGCAGGCGAGCCAACCAATAAGACTTCCTTCTCAGAAAGTAGCTTCTGAGCAATGCGTATCGGGTGCTCAAAGGCGCCCAGGCAAGCCAAGCCACCAGCTTCCATCGTGACTCCATCCATGATGGCCACATCAAGCGAAATGCGGCCATCAACGTTAAGCGCGCAGCCCTTGCCCGCGTTGTACTGCGGCAGGTCCTCCAGCACTTCTATCGCCGTGCACGCCGCCTCGACCGCTGAGCAGCCCTCGGCCAGTGCAGCTCCACCCGCACGCACCGCCTCCAGGCAGCCAGCCTCATGCGCATCGCGCGAAGCGGTCGGAACATCGCCCGCGCCGCCGTGGACCAGGATCATAGGAAGAGCCACGGGACGGGATTCTACCCGCGGCCATGGACTCGGACACGGCAGACCCCTACCCTCAATCCAGGTCGCGTTCCTACTCCCCCGTGTCCGCCCGCATCACCGATACCCTGGTCGCTCCGGCGCTGCGACTCGACAAAGGCGAAGGCCTAGCCGAGGCGCTGCGCTGCCTGCGCGAGTTCGATCCACGCGTCTTCCTGATCTTTGGCGGCGACGTCGAGGATGTGGCATGGCTGCACGAGATTCTTGAAGAGCAAGCTGGTCACCCGATTCTGTTTGCAGCCGACCTAGAACGTGGTGCCGGCCAACAGTTTGAAGGCCTGACCCCGCTGCCCGATGCCTGGGCTCTCGGCCTACTCGGTGCCGAAGCCTGCTACGACGCCGGCCATCGCACCGCCGCTGAAGCCGCCCAAGCCGGTGTTCGCTGGATCTACGCGCCGGTGCTTGATCTACACCGCATGGGGGAAGACGTAATCAGCTCGCCGATAGTCGCCAACCGTGCTTTCGGCAGTGAGTTGCAGCGAGTGATCGAATGCGGTGGGGCTTTCATCCAGGGCGTGCTCGATGCGGGCGGCATTCCTTGCGCCAAGCATTTCCCGGGCCATGGGGCATGCTCGCAAGACAGCCACACTGAAGCGGCTGTCGCTTTCGACGACATAGAACTGCACCTCGAACCATACCGCGCACTAGCATCCAACTGCCCTTCAATCATGGCTGGGCATATCGAGTTCCCAATGGTCGACGAAGATGGCCTACCAGCAACGCGATCGAAAAAGCTGATGGACATCCTGCGAGTGGACATGGGCTACGACGGCTGCGTGGTCACCGACGCCCTCAACATGACAGGCTTCGGCAGTGAGCCGGTAGAAGAACTGGCGGTCCAGTCGATTTTGGCTGGATGCGACCTGATGCTCTATCCCGATGACCCAGTCGCCACCGCGGTTGGTCTCCGCGATGCCTTTGAGCGCGGCGTGCTGCCTGAAGCCAGGGTAGCCGAGGCCGTCACGCGCGTCGAAAAGTTGATTCGGCACGCTCTCGACACTGACGCATCTTCTCCCAAACCGCTGGTGCTCGGCGGCTCACTGAAGTCGCTGCTGCGCCCGCTTCCAGGCGGCGCGCACGGCCGCAGCCATCCACGCCCGGACATTGCGATCAACCTAGCTTCAACCCCTGACGCCGTGAACTTCCTCGAAGAGTTCGGTGTCGCAGTCGTCGGCCCGGACGAACCGGTGCCAGGCAACATGCCGCGTGCCATCCTGGTGCTTTGCGGTGCACGAGAAGGTCATGGCCTACCCAATCTGCCGGGCCACTGGCTCGAAGCGCTTCACCATGAACAACCGGTGATTTACGTCGCCGGCGCGCCTGATGCCGTACACGTAGCCCCCGCCAGTGCGCGCGGCTGGTTCCTACCCGGTCTATCACCTGCGCTACTGACGCTGCTACTACAGGAAGGGGCCGAGTAAGTCGGTGTTCCACTGGCTGGACTGGGCGGCGATCGGCGGATACGTCGTCTTCGCGCTCGCAGTCGGCACATACATGGCACGGCGCGCCTCGCGCTCGACCAACGACTTCTATTTGGCCGGGCGCTCGCTGCCTTGGTACGTCGCAGGCACCTCAATTGTCGCGACTAGCTTTGCTGCAGATACTCCACTAGTCGTCACCGGCTGGGTGCGCAGCGCGGGCATCTCGCAAAATTGGCTGTGGTGGGGAATGGCCGGCGGCGGCGCACTGTCGATCATCGTCCTTGCCGCGTGGTGGCGCCGACTCGCGGTCACCACCGACGCAGAAATCATTGAACATCGCTACGGCGGGCGCCAAGCCAAAGCACTGCGTGGTTTTCTAGGTGCGTACCACGCGCTGGTCACCAACACCATCGTGCTGACCTGGGTGTTACTCGCGATGAAAAAAGTAGTGCGTGTCGTCCTCGAACTTCCTGACGACAGTTATGACGGCTGGATCGTCGGTGGCGGAGTGATTCTCGCTCTTAGCTACTCTTTCCTATCCGGATTCTGGGGAGTGGTCATCACCGACTTCTTCCAGTTCTTCTTAGCTCTATTCGGCGCTTTAGCGCTGGCCTGGAATGCGGCTGAAGAGCTAGGTGGCATGTCCGGCGCACGCGAAGCCTTTGCCGAGCTCGACGAGAAGCTGACCTCGATGACTCCGCAAGCCAAAATCTCCGCTGCAGGCGAAGCCGTGCCCTGGTGGGATGCGCTTTATTGGACAGGCAGCGGCTTTGGCGCGTTCCTGATCTTCATCGGAGTACAAGGTTGGCTCAACAAAAATGCTGACGGTGGCGGCCCAGCGGTTCAACGCTACTCGGCCTGCAAAGACGAGCACCACGCACGCGGCGCCGCTCTTTGGTACCACATTGCGCACTATGCATTGCGCCCATGGCCGTGGATCTTCGTAGCCCTAGCTTCGTTAGTACTAGTCGACCTGAATGCACTTCCAACGCTCGCTGATGGATCAGTCGATCACGAAGCCGCTTATCCCTACATGATGAAGGAGTTCCTCGGGCCGGGCATCTTCGGCCTGATGTGTGCAAGCTTCCTCGCGGCTTTCATGAGCACACTCGATACCCACTTCAACCTGGCATCGGCGTACTTAGTGAATGATTGCTATCGGCGCTTTCTCGCACCGAACGAAAACCCGAGACATTATGTATGGGTGGGACGCTATCTCGAACTATTAATAGGTGCGATTGCCGCAATGATGGCCTACTACTCCGAAAGCATTGCGGACCTCTTTACTTTTTCGCTCTCACTAGTCGGAGGATTGGGGCCAGCAATGCTACTGCGATGGTTCTGGTGGCGCGCCAATGCCTGGACCGAGATCAGCGCAATGGCCACATCGACAACAGTGACGATTGGAATGACCGTCTACCGCAAAAGCTTCGAAATTGCGGCTGAGGCGCCAGCATGGACAAGCTACCCGCTAAGTTATGCCATCACGATCGGCGCGGCTATCACAGTTATGGTAACTGTCACGCTGCTGACTCCGCCGGTACGCGAAGAGCGACTGGCCGAGTTCTATGCCAAGGTACGGCCGGTCGGCGCTTGGCATCGCTACCGCAACCAATATCGCACTACAATTAGCGCTGCAGGCGGCACACCAACAACAGGACAAGGCGTGGCCGTCCTTGTCGGCTGGATTAGTGGAGCCGCGCTGCTCTACGGATTAATGTTCTTGCCTGGCCGCTGGATGCTTGGTGACCCTTGGCTACTTAGCCTTGCCACCGCCGCCGCTGGGGCTCTCGGCCTGCGCTGGGCTTGGCAGCGCGCTGTCGCCTGACACGATCCATCAACCTTGATTCGATGGGCTGATTTCGATTTTCTGACGGAAGTCGCCCTCATGCGTATGCTCTGACATAAGCGGAGCCTCTACCCCTACGCAATCAGTGGCAGGTGGCGGACTCTCAAAATCAAAACACTATGTCGTTCCAACAAACTAGTACTGCTGGCACCTTTGAAGGCGCACCGGGCCAGGTCTCGGTTGCCCAAGAATCGGTCCCTGCCCGCATGGCTTTCATTCGCAAGGTCTATGCGCTATTCGGCGGCGCAATGATCGTTTGGATGGGCACTGCCGCACTCGTTGCGAGTAGCGAAGAGCTGGCGCTATCCGTCGCCGGATGGTTTGGTGGCGGACTCGGGATGATCCTATTCTTGGCCTTAGCTTTTGGCATCCTGCGCGTGACGTCGAAGAGTTTTCCCCTCAACATCGTCGGCCTTGCGGTGTTCGCCCTTCTTTATGGGCTGATTACTGGCCCCACTGTTTATCTCTACGCATCCGCATACGGCGGCTATGCAATCGTTGCCAAAGCTTTCATCTTGGCAGCCTCCATCTTCGGAGGACTGACAGCATATGTCCTTGTCACAAAGAAAGACTTCAGCTTTATGGGCGCAGGCCTCTCGATCGCCCTTTTTAGTGCACTCGGCCTGATACTGGTCTCGATGTTCTTTGGCATCGGAAGCACCTTCGTCGCGAGCACAGGCTTTGCTTGGGCCATGGTCCTGCTCTTCGCAGGCTATACGGTTTACGACACATCGAACATCGTTCGTCGCTATCCCGCCAACATGGCAGCGACAGCAGCGGCCAGCATTTTTGCCGACTTCGTCTTGATGTTCTTGTATCTACTGCGCGCATTAGGCGGCAACCGCGACTAAAGTTCGCGCAATCTAAATTCACAGTAAGCGGGTGGCAGACTTAGTCCGCCACCCGCTTTCTATTACCCACGGAGCCATGAAAAGATCCCTTAGCTTTACTGCATGCTGATCGTAGTAGGGGCACCCACCTCAGGCTCTTCGATGGTGACTTCGCGAGAGTTCGGGACGTGAGCAATGCTCATCCCTTCTGGAAGCCCCGCCCCCTCAGTCATAACCGTCGCGAAGACTGTAGAGCTGGTCGTGCGCCTCAGCAAAAGCACTGGGTGAGCGCGGTTCGATGGGAAACCGATCGCTTCGCCAAAGTAGACCGTAGTTCCCGGAGCCCCCAGCACACGCACTGTGCTCGGGCCGGCATCAGTTTGAATCGTAACTTCGAAGTCTTGATCGGTGGTCGCCTCACTCATATTGGACAGGAACCCATAGGCTCCTCCATAACCAAGGTCGTCTGCGGTCGGCGTCATCGACAAAGAAACTGTTGACGTACCCTCAAAGTGCAGCACGTAGTCGTAAGTGTGCTCATTACTTCCCGTAACTTCAAACATGTCGACTATCCGACCATTCGCCGTCGTCGTCGTAAGGCGCTGCATCGTCGATCCGGGGTAGGCCTGGTCAGTGCGCACTTCAAGTAAGGTCGAACCTAAAGAACGTGTAAAGCGCAACAAGTCGGTCGATGCAGTAATCGCGTCTTGGTCTAATCCATCACGCACCACCGTCGAGTGAGCAAGCGTACGCTGGTACCAGCCGCGATACCAAGGATCCGTGTAGCCGATGTGGCCAGATTCACGGATCAGTGGAGATCCACCGATCCAGGCGCTTAATCCCAGTTTGTCATAGTGGCCATGGTCTCCGCCGTGCGGGCCGTAGTCAACGAGCGCCATAGTCTGAGTCGCAAGCGAACCGGCACGCAATGTGGCTAAGCCAGAAACCTCGAGATTCTCTGAGTCCGGCTCGTTCCAGCCACCTGCTCTCACATCTTTGAGGCCGTAAATGATTCCTTCGACTGTATTCCCGCGGCCATAATTCACGAGCGGAGCTGCAACAGCTTCGTCATTATTGAACAGGGCAACAGCCATCTCATAGAGATCGGCCGCATTGGTCGTAAGCGACTTGTAAGACGAGTCGTTGAGCATCGGAAAGGATCCGTCCGGCTGTAATGCCTCGAGCGGAGTCAGCATCATCTCGCGCAGCGGCGCCTTATCAGCGGCAACATCGCCACGGCGCATCGCAAGCATCTGAGGAAGCATGCCGCGCACAGCAAAGAAGTGATAGCCAAAGCTGCCCTCGAACCAGAGATAATCCGACGCCTGCGCAAAGGCAAGTTGATCCATCAGGCCGTACGGCGCGTTCAATGCCTCTTCAGCCATCTCAAAGTCCTCAACCAGCAAAGCGGCCAGGAACACCGCCGAGTTATGCCAACACTGGATATTGTGATACCCGTAGGCCTCGCGCTTACCAGCAAGCAGTTCGGCTGAAGGGCGCAGCAGCTGCTCGCGAATCTTATCTTCCTGCTCCCCGGTCAGGACGCCCGAGCCACGAAGGAGGTCCATGGTGCGAGCTAGGTTTATCAACCAACGCGCCTCGTCAAGTGATTGACTCAAAACGCGCGAAGTCTGGCGTGAATCAGTACGACCTTTCTTATCGTTAAGCGGGTAACTCAAATACAAATCTGCGTAGGTCATCAAAATATCAGCTGCACGCTGCGCAGACTCAATGTCTTCGTTGACCACCCAAGAAACTGCCATCTCAAAGGCCTGCTCTGAAACCTCGCCGTGGATCTTGCTGTTGTATGCTCCGAGAATCGCGCTATAGACCGTCGAATCAGTATTGTCTGGGCCAAAAACATGACCATCGATCGGGCACTGGTGATGCTCATCATCGATTGCGATCAGAGCATTGCCATGATGTGGGCAGCGGTATCCAACGCCATCTAAGCCTTTAGTAGTTGGCACATGGAGCGCTTCCTGCAACTGCGCATCAGTGCGATCGGTCATGGTCCCGAGCACATTGCGGGCACGAACCTCAACCGAGACACGTGACTGTAGGTCGGCAATGTCAGCAAGGTTCAGAGCCAGCATCGAGTTCGTAGCCGGCAGGTCCATCGGCTCAATCACATCAAACTCGCGCATAGTCAGGAGCTGGCCGTTCGTATCGAAGGCTTCCACTTTCATGGTGCGCGTGGTCAGTGGTGTGCCGCGGCGCGGAATACGAAAGCTGTGCTCGCTGGCCCCGCTACGACGAATGTTGACTGAATCACTCTGGTTGCCCTCGGTCGCTACCAGCGTTACCTCGCCGCCAGCCGTGTCCACAGTCAGGCTCAGTCGCCCGCCTTCCTGTGCCCAAGTGACAACGCTTGCAGTCGAAGCGCCGCCCCCGCCTCCTCCTCGGCCTTTATTCGAACCTGGGGGGGAGCCTGGCCCCTCGCCGCCGGATGAAGATCCTCCGCCCCCGCCTCCACAAGACACAATGGTTGTAGAGAGGGCAAGAAGAATGATGAGTGCAATCTGGGAGAAGAGTCGCATGGGGGGCTGTCCTGTATGCCCCCTCTTCGGAGTCAAATTGGCCCAGGATTAGAGGGAAAATTGAAGAATCTAAAGTTCTGAGAGACCGTTCGGCGCAATCAAAATTCCAGCTCGCTTTCCTCTCATTCGGGCGACTATGAGGTGTCCGGCTCTCCGTACCGGGCGCCACAACCAGGGCAAGGGATATCCTGGCCTCGAAGAAGATGAGTTTCGGCCTCCTCCTCGCCATCCTCCCCCTGCTAGCCCAAGAGCCTGCCCCTACCTCCGTTGAGGCCAGCATCGAGGTAATCGAACTCCTGATAGAGAACCAAGCGGAAGACTACGAAGTTGGTCAAGCCCTCATGGCACTCGCGCGTCTCGATGATCCAGAGGCCGCTGAATCCATTGCCGAGCTGCTCGACGACTTCTCCGGACAACTGCGCGAGGCCGGAATTATTGCGCTGGGCAACTGTCAGCAGGAGAATCGCTTCGAGCTACTCGGCAACATCGTGGAAAAGAGCCGGCAGCTGCCAGACCGCCTGGCCGCGGCCCGCACATTGATCAAGACTGATGAAGGGCGATCCTGGTTGATCAAACGCTTCAAGAAGCTGAAGGATTCACAGGTCCAGGCACTACTAATCAGCTCACTGACCGGCGGCAAAGATGATGAAAGGCTACTGTCCACCGCCCTCAAGTCGAAGAACCCCGAGGTTCGTGGCCGAGCATTACGCAAAGCGGCAGAACTTAACTTTCCGGCTGGACACAAAGCAGCTTTGAAAGGGCTAAAAGATGCCAACCTAGCGGTGAAGCGCGCCGCAGCAATCTCTTGTGGTGAATACGGTGGATTAGATGCATTCGAGGCTCTGGCCAAAGAATCCGAGGGCGCCAAAGGGCCTGAACTTCGCGCCGGATTGCTGCGCGGAATGAAGCTGGCAAGCACTCAAGACGAGGTCGCTGCGCTAACCAAGTCGATGCGTAAGTTTCGCAAACCGGAGGCCAAAGGCCTTATGGCACAAGCGCTAATCGTCGCGGGAGCACATCAGCCCGCATTGGCCGGCCCCGCCTTCGCCGAGCTACTCGAAGAAGAAGACGCTGGACTTCGCCAGCTCGCAATCCGAGGCATTGAAGCCACGTCCTTCGAACCCGCGCTGGAGGCGTTGATCCTGCTCTTGGAGCACGAAGATGTACTCGTGCGCGCTGACGCCGTCCGAGCGATTGGCAGCTTTTCACGCGTGCCCGAGCAGTACGGCAAGCAAATCGTAGCGCTCGCAAACTCGCCCGAAACCTCAGTCCGGCTCAATGCAACACTCGCATTGCGCGCGCTCGATACCAAGCAATCTCTGCCCGCGCTAGACCGGGCACTTCAAGACAATAATTGGGCTATCCAAGATGTCGCGATCGAGATACTGAATGACATGCGCACCATCCCCGCAGTGCGCCTGCTCGCTGAACATATGCAGCGCGCGACAGGCTTAATGCGCTATGAGACTTATGAGCGACTCAAGCTACTCACTGGCCAAGACTTTGGCCCAGCAAAAGGTAGTTGGGAAGCGTGGATGCGTGATTATGGCGATGACCTCGAGCTGCCAAGCGAGGCTGAGGCACAAAAGATGCTTGCTGAACTAGCCGCACGCAGGGCACAAAATGATCAAGGCTACGGAAAAGCGGAATACCACGGACTCGTAGTGCGCCCTGGTGGCACCTTATTCATTCTCGATGGCAGCGGATCGATGGGGTTCAACTACACGTCCGACGCCCAGCTCTTTCACACTTTCTTCGTCAACGAGCTCTGCGCCACGATTGACAATCTGACTGGCGATCACCAATTCAACATCATCGACTTCTCAGGTAGCGCGCGCAGCTGGAAGCCGAAACTAGTGATCGCTGATGATGCAAACAAGAAAGAAGCGATTCAGCACCTGAAGAACCTGCGCCCCTGGGGTGGGACCAATTTATCCGCTTCGCTGCAAAAAGCCTTTGATATGAAAGACGTGCAACAGGTTTACCTAATGACCGACGGTGACCCAACACAGGGCATCACCCTGAAAAGCGCGATCGTCGATTGGGTGGTCGAAATGAATCGCACGCGGCGCATCCGCTTCCACACCATTGTGGCTGGCGATGTAGACGGAAGCTTCTTGGCTGAAATCGCTCAGCTCAACAGAGGCACTAACGGCGACTTACGCCCAAGCTTTACGCCAGACGAAAAAGAAGATAAAGCCAAATAGACCCTACCAGTGGTCGACTACGATGCCCTGCTTCTGGCAGAGCTCGTGAAGCACTGGGTGCAGCTCCGCAATAGCTTCGGCCGGACTGGCTTTGATCAACAACTGGCGGCGCACGCGCCCGCGCACCCGCTCAACTGGAGGAGGCGCCGGTCCCAGAATGGCGCATTGCGATGCCCGGACGGCTCGCAGCGCATCGGCGGCATGTTGCGCAAGGCGCTCGACCGCCGAAACCTGCTCAGCTTCGCAAGTGATACGTACTGCCGCTGAAAACGGTGGGTACTGAAACTCTCGCCGCTCGGCGAGCTCATCACGCGCAAAAGATTGAAAATCATGGTGAGCCGCATGTCGAATTGATGGATGGTCTGGCAGGAAGGTCTGCACCACCACCTTTCCTCCACGATCACTTCGGCCGGCGCGCCCAGATACCTGGGAAACGAGGTCGAAACAGCGCTCGGACGCGCGGAAATCGGGCTGATGTAGCGCAGTATCAGCATTGAGTACGCCCACTACTGTGACATCCGGGAAGTCGAGCCCCTTCGCGACCATCTGCGTGCCGAGCAGCACGTTGTAGGTTCCTGCGCGAAAGGCGTCGAGCGCCTCTTCGTATGACTCGCGACGCAACATCGTGTCACGGTCCATGCGAACGACGCGCGCTTGCGGCAACTGACGCATGACTGCCTCTTCCGCGCGCTCGGTGCCAACCCCAACTAGCTGTACTTTCACCGACGAACAGGCTTGACATATTTTCGGCTGATCCTGTTCGTTTAAGCATATATGACAAAGTGCCCGCTTGCGCCATTTGTGGTAAGTGATCGGGACATCGCAGCTGGGGCAATGCGCTACCGCTCCACAGTCACAGCAATGCCAAGCTGGCGCGTAACCGCGACGATTCAGGAATAGGATGGCTTTCTCATCGCGCTCGAGCGCCGCTTCGAGCGCTGTACGTAAGGGCGCAGACATCACCAACCAATGACCCTTCTCAGGACGCTCGCTCCGCAAATCGACCACTTGCACCTGAGGCAACTGACCACCCGCAACCCGATCGGGCAATTCAAGTAGACGAATTGACCGCCGCTCCTTTGCAGCGTGCCAGATCTCAAGCGAGGGCGTCGCCGATCCCAAAATCGAGACCGCACCTTCAAGTCTTGCACGTTCGAGTGCAACATCGCGCGCGTGATAGCGCGGAACCGACTCTTGCTTGAACGAGCTCTCATGTTCTTCATCGACGATGATCAGGCCGAGGTCGGGCACCGGAGCAAAGAGCGCTGACCGCGCACCAACCACGACGCGCACACGCCCGGTACGGATTGCTTTCCACTGATCGTGCCGCTCGGCGTCAGTCAGCCCAGAATGCAGTACCGCGACCTCGCCACATCGTGCGCGAAAACGTGCGACGGTCTGCGGAGTCAGTGAGATCTCGGGAACAAGCACGATTCCACCCCGCCCCTGCTCCAGACAGCGCTCGAGCGCGTGCAAATAGACCTCGGTCTTGCCAGACCCAGTGACTCCGAAGAGCAGAAAATGCTCAACCTCACGCCGCTCAATAGACTCGCAGAGAGCATCAACGCACAGCCGCTGCTGATCGGTCAGTTGCGGCGGCTGGTCACGTGCCACTTCATCCGCAAATGGCATGCCGCTCTCTTCAATCTGTGAAAAGCGTACCCACCCCTTCTTGCGCAGCGTATCGAGCGGCGATCGCGACAATCCGCTGCGATTCAGAAACTCGCGCAACTCGACCGGACCACCGGCGCGCTCAAGATAAGCGATCGCCTTCTCCTGCTTGGGGTAGCGCCCGGCGAGCACTTCGAGATCGGCCGCCGGTGGCACCGATTCGCGCACTAACTCAACGTGCGTGATTGTGCGTCGCGCGCGACCGCGGCGGAGTGTGGCCGGCAGCATGGCGGCAAGCGCATTACCCCAGGAACAAAAATTATGGTCTGCGATGGTGCGTGCTAGGCGCAACAAGGCCGGGGTGAGTAGCGGCTGAGCATCCAGAAGTGCGGTAATGGGCCGTACCCGGTTGGCATCAACGCCGACTGGTGGGTGCGGATCGATGCCAACCACTACCCCCACGCGCTGCCGCGAACCGAAGGGTACACGCACACGTGCCCCAGGCTCGATAGGCTGATCGGAAGGCGCCCAATAGCTGAACTCGCGACGCACCGGCGTGTCGAGGGCAACCCGCACGTACTGCCCTTCTGGAGCCGCAAACAGACTCGGCTGCGCCGGTGAGTCGCTCATAGCTCGCATTGTAGAAAGCCGAGGGCAGCCCGATAATCCCCACCGATGCCTGGCGAAGCTCCTGATCCGCGCACACCCGTTACCCTACTGACGGGCTGGTTGGGAGCCGGCAAGACCACCCTGCTCAACCGGGTGCTAGCCGAGCCAGCCGGCCGCCGCTTTGCGGTGCTGGTGAATGAATTTGGCGATATCGGCATTGACGACCGCCTCGTCGTTCGGGCTGACGAGGACCTCGTGGAGCTGAACAATGGCTGTGTGTGCTGCACCGTACGCGGTGACCTTGTGCGCACCCTAATCCGGCTGCGGCGCCGCCGCCCTCCCTTCTTCCGCCGCCGCGAGTTTGATCATGTGCTTATCGAGACAACCGGCATTGCCGAGCCAGCACCACTGCTGCGCACCTTCCTCGTCGAAGAAGATATCGCGGTGTGCTACCGCATAGAGTCAATCATTGGCGTGGCTGATGCTCAAAGCCTGGATAACGCGCTACACGAACCGAGCGCCGTGGAGCAACTTGCATTGGCGGATTTACTTCTGCTGAACAAGGTCGACCTCTGCACACTTAACGCGGCGAATGAGGCTGCCCATCGGCTTCAGTTACTCAACCCGGCAGCCCCCATCGTACGCTGCGAACAGGGTCGGGCCCCTATAAAAGAAATCCTACGCGCACGCACCCCGCGCGGCCTCGAGGATCTGCAGAGTCCCGTGGCTCCGGCCTCCGACGGAACGCATGCCCATCAGACTGACATCGAAGCACTCAGCCTGCGTAGCGAGCATCCACTCGACTCCATGAAGGTCCAGCTCTGGTTGGACGCCTGCGCCAAGATGTTGGAAGGGAGACTGATCCGCTACAAGGGATTCCTCGATCTAGCTGGCGAGAAACGACGTGGCATTCTGCAAGGGGTCTATGAGCTCTATACCGTGAGCTACGGTTCAGAATGGCGAGAAGACGAGTCCCGGACTTCAGAACTAGTCTTCATTGGACGCGACCTAGACGCCGCCTTACTTGAACGCGGCATGCGCGCCTGCGTGGCGGACTTCTAAATTAACTTTTCTTCACGACCCTTGCCCAGGGTCAGGAAGCTCCACTAAGAGTGCAAGTAGGGACTCTTCGAGATGTTCGCGCTGCCAATCATTAAGTGGCACAACTTGCAGCAAACTCTCGCGAGTGCGTGGGAGTCGTTTGGAAATTTCTTCCAAGTGCCTGCGATGCACCAGCCGCTCCGAAGGGAGGTTGAGCTCATTAGCCATCGATTTGCGCCAGTTGCGCAAGGCCTCATAGTTCTCTCGGTGCAGCTTGCGGCGCTTACGCTCAGCCGGATCGACTCTCTTAACTGGAACTTCTATTTCAACCCCTTTAGCCTTGCCAAGCGCCTCAAGAATGGCCTCACCAGTGCGCTTGGCCTTGGGCCATCCCACCCCCTTGCGACCAGCGAGGTCGCGCATGTCGCGAGCGGGCTTGACCGCAAGGTCAGTTAGAGCTTCATTAGCTAGCACGCGAAAGACCGGTTTATCGATTTTCTGAGCCGTCTTCTCACGCCAAACGAAAAGCTCGCGCAAACGAGCCAGCTCGGCGCCATTCATCTTCCGCGCCTGCTTCATCTTCTTCCAACCCTCGTAGTTAGGCTCGCGAGGCTTAAGCACCTCGACCTCCAGGCGACGGTTCTCCCCATCTGCGGCCGCAAGCATGTTCTTGTCCACTAACTCACCGCGCAGGCGCTGATAAAGATCTGGAAGGTAGTGCGTATCGGTACGAGCGTAATCGATCTGCGACTGGGAAAGTGGGCGCTTACCCCAATCGGATCGCTGTTCCTTCTTCGATACCTCTAGCCCATAGCTTTCCGACAGAAGGTGGGCCAAACCAGTACGCTCGTATTGCAACAAGGTCATTGCGACCTGCGTATCAAACAAGCCACGCACATCGGCCTCTAAATCTTGCTGCAGCAGCATTAAGTCATACTCGGCCGAGTGAAAAATCGTGACTTGGCTTGGGTCAGCCAGCAACGGGTTGATGATGCGCAACTCCTCGCCAAGAGCGATTGGATCGACGACATAGTCTCGACCGAGAGCTGTGACCTGCAGCAGGCAGAGGCGCTCGCGATAAGCGAAAAAGGAGTTGCTCTCACAATCTACGCCCAACACGGGCGCTTGCTTCCACTCCTCCACGGCAGTGTGCAACGCCTCCGGGGTGTCCAAGAAGTGGACTGGGGGCCAGGATGCAGGGTCAGATGGAGTTGAACTCACGGATGGTCAGCCAGAAAAACAAGACGCCTGCCCGGGAAGAAGAGTTCCGGGCAGGCGAACAGGATAGCTGCGCGGCTAGCGAAGGTAGATGTAGCAGGGCGTAGCGTAAGCTGCGCGAGGGGCGCCATTCACTTCTAGCTCGGTGCGATACCAAGATGCGCCATTCTTTGAGACAGTGGTGGGCGTTTGCAGCAAGCCCTGACCTGTAACGTTGCTGTACTCGGCCAACAACTCTTCAGCTGAATCACCCACGGTGCCCTTATAGACCCGCATGGTCGCAACATCACTTCCCAAGTTGTAGTAAGAGTCGACCGTGACCCCATAGTTAGGCGGGACCTTGGAGCCCGCGATCACGAAGATGTCGCCCATCACCAACTCGTTGCCCCTACCATCCGACAAGTTGTTGTAGAGAAAAGGCCCATTTGAAAGATAATTGCGACCGGCTTTCAGGCTATCCAGCACATTCCGATCGTCCAGCGCCCCTGTGATGTACGTGTGCGTAGCGCCAAACTCGACCGCTTCATCATGCGTGTCTGACCCGCTATAGGGATAAGTAATCTTCCCTTCTAGCAACCGGTTGATCCACCATTCCATGTGCACCGAAGAGGCCCCACTCGTCGAAACACTGTAATTCCAAACCTCGACGCCGCGAGTCATGTTGCGCTCAATACCTTCGAAGCGCGCCACCGAGTTGAAAGAGATCGTGCTACCCCCAGGGTGGTTCGCGATCGCGAAGCCTCCTTCTGCATTAGCCTCTGACACATTGACATCCTGATTACGAATCGGGCCATCGCAAGCGCCGAGAAAATAATCCTGCCCACCTGGCTTGTCGGTGGTAATGCCATGGCCACCCATGTGCGCGATACCACGAAAGAGTTGTCCCCCCAGGACACAGGTCGCATCGAAAATATCGGAACCCTGTTGTGGGCCATTTTCCTTGTTCGTCATCTCAGTGCCGAGTAAGACCACAAAGTCTGGCAGATCAAGGCTGCCGGCCTCCGAAGCGATATTTGCAAACTCATTCGATCCTTGGATGCAATAACTGTGTGTCGTAGTGCTGAAGTAGTCATAGCCCAAAGCGCGGAACTGATCGCGAAGCTGCTGGTTGGTAAAAGCTCCTGTGATGTTGAAGCTCTCGGCAGCGCAGTTAGGGCAACCCAGCGTGGCCTGGTCGCCACAGTTATGTACGTGCAAATCACCGGCGACAAACCCCCCTGGCAGTGAAGTCCCATAGCGCTCCTGCCAAGCAACTGGTGGCCCGAGATAGGTTGGCAACAACTCCACGCTATGGCTGTGCACCACCGACTGCCGCTGGTTGCCACTGCTCAGATAAACTAGCTCGACATCGAAGACAGCTTCATCGCCAGGCGTCGCATCACGCGGGAAAAGTGATCCTAGATCGACATTGAAGGT
>JAKVCF010000090.1 GCA_022447335.1 Planctomycetota bacterium
CCCCGAGATCTATGTCGCTCCGCCAGAGGTCACAGTGCAGGCGCCGGAAAGCGGAGTGACCGCTGAGCTCATTGAGGCGCTGGTCACGCGCATGGAGAAGATTGGAGATAGCCAGGAAGCCGATCGGCAGCTAATCGCCGAGTTGAGCGGCCGCATCGTCGATGGCGAATTAGGCGTCATGCGCATGCTCCAGGAAATGGAGGAAGCCGATGCCGTGCGGGCAGCCGAGGCCGCTGCAGCCGAAGCTGCTCTGAAACCAGCTTCCGTGGAGGGCGCGTCAGGAATCAACTCTCCGACTCTGCCAGATTCGGTCGAAGATCCGATCAATGAAGATGAGGTCTGGCTCGGTGCGATGAACGGATTGATCGCACTTGGCGGAAATCCAGAGTTTCGCTTTCGCAAAGGTGAGCGCGTGCCTGGGAAGTCGGTGTTGCGCAACGTGCTCTTTCTAAGTTGGGGGCAGGATGGCCTGATTGATTCGGTGGTGCGTGCAGACCGTGTGGAATTCCAGTTGCAGGAAAGCGCCGGCATGCTCGTGATGCGTTTCTACGAAGGCACGCGTACGCGCGGTGCCAACAAGACTTTGCTGGCGGGTGGGGGGCTGCGGGTTGCCCTGGACGAAGTCGATGTGCGTGCATGGCGCGAACATTTCCCCGAGCTGGTGCAGGCGGGATCGGCCATTTTGGCTGAAGATGAGGTGGCAGAAATTGTCACCACTGAGAATGCCGTGGGTGACTCTCAGACTGTGGCAGGAGTGGATGCGGAAGAAGACGCGGCTCCGGCACCCGACGAATCCAATTCCGCATGGGATCCGGAGAAGGTTGAAGAGATGCGCCAGGGCGTCGATGCCCTGCTTTCGGTCGAACGCGCGTCAGGCTTCTACCGGCTGCAGCGCGTAACTGGTGCTACCGACCGTGAAATGCAGGGCGTACGTCTGGCGTGGTACGACCCCAGTGGTCGCCTCTTCCAGTACGTTGAAGCCGACCGTCTTGAAATTGCTCCGCGTGGCAAGGGTTGGTTGGAGCTGCGTTTTCATGACGGATCCTTCCGTCGCCAGGACAAGCTGATGCCTTTCCAGGGCGGTCTTTATCGCCTGCACCTTGCAGATCAGGATCTGCAAACCTGGCGGGCGACTGGCGCGCCGATTCTCGACGCTACGCCGTGAGCCGATTCGAGGGAGAGGTTGTTTCGGTCAGTGAGCTGATCGAGCGGGCGCGCGAGGCGCTCGACTGTGCGGTAGGCGTGGTCGCTGTGGAGGGTGAAGTCTTTGAATACCGTGGTCCACACAGTTCGGGGCACTATTACTTCAAACTCCGTGACAGCGATACCTCGATTGATGTCAAGATGTGGCGCGGTGCAGCGCAGCGTGGTTTGCGCTGTGCTTTGGAAGAAGGGCGTGCGGTGTTGGGTATCGGTCGACTGGATATCTGGCCGAAGCGAGGCGTGCTGTCTTTCCTGCTAGACGAGGTACACGATTTAGGTGCCGGTGATCTGGCACGTCGATTTGAAGAGTTGAAGCAGCGCCTGCTACGTGAGGGGCTCTTTGATGAATCGCGTAAACAGGGCATCCCTGAACGTCCTTGCCGAGTTGGTCTGATTACGGCGCGCGACTCGGCGGCTGCGGCAGACGTTGAGCAGACTTGGCTCGATCTTGGAGCCCCCTTTGAAGTGGTGTACATTCCTTCTCGTGTGCAAGGTGATGGGGCTGAGCATGGGCTAGTGAAGGCTCTGTTGGCAGCGGCTCGGCAAGACGTCGATGTCGTATTGCTTACACGCGGAGGTGGGTCGCTTGAGGATCTCTGGGCTTTTAATGAAGAAGTGCTGGTGCGCGCGATTGCCGCCTGCCCTGTGCCGGTGATCTGTGTGGTGGGGCACGAGACTGATTTCACGTTGGCGGATTTCGTTGCCGACTTACGCTGCAAGACGCCCACTGCGGGCGCGGCACGTTTGGTCGAAGGCTGGTTGCGCACTCAGCGTCGCTTGCTGCGCTTAGGGGCGCGGCTTGCTGATGCTGGCCCGGTGCACTGGGGATTAGCACGCGCGCGTTGGGTGATTGCGGGCGAGGCTTTGCCCGAAAGTTGGTCCAATCGGTGTCGACAGTTGCGAGAGCGTTACCAGGCTTCTCGGATGACACTGCAGGCGCAGCGACCGGATCGTCGACTCGCGCGCGCACAGCAGCGCCTGGCTGAGAACGAGTTACGCTTCTTTCACGCCAGTGAGGCCGGTCGTATGCAATGGGCTTTGCGTGCGCAGCGTTGGGGGCGGCGCCTCTTGAGTGCTGGGCCCAATCAGGAGCTGGCAAGCTTTGCGCGCATATTCAGTGGACAAGGTGCGAGGCTGGAAGCGGGCTCACCGACCGCTCTACTGGAACGCGGTTATGCGCTGGTCGAGCGTTCCGATATGCCGGGATTCTTACGCCAGGCTAACGAGGTGAAGTTGGGGGACGTGCTTCGCATTCGCCTGGCCGCTGGACAGCTGGAGGCTACTGTGGATGCGATCACGGACGAGCCAGAAAAGGTGCGGGTCGATAAGGTAGATTTGAGAGAATAGGACGATGGCTGCAAGTAAGAAGGCGAGCAAGAAGGCGCCGAGTTTTGAAGACGGTCTTGACCGTTTGGAAGAGCTCGTTGAAGCGCTTGAGAGTGGCGACCTCGGCCTCGAAGAAGGGGTTGATCACTACAAGGAGGGAGTTGAGTTGCTGGCCGCTCTTCAATCGCAGTTGGCTGGCGCAGAAACCCGTGTGGACGAGCTGACAACCCAGTTGCTCGAGACCCTGGCAGAGTTAGAAGAGGATGACGACGACGGGGATGAGGACTGAGTTCCAAGCCTGGTTGGAGGCTATCGGCTCCGAAGTCGAAGCTGGCTTGCGCGAATCACTGGAAAACAGCTCGCTTGTGGGTGCCCCGGAGGGTTTACGGGAAGCAGTTACGCATGCCCTGCTCAGTGGTGGCAAGCGCGTGCGCCCGGGTCTCTGTCTTCTCGCAGCCGAAGTTTGCGGAGTAGATCGCAAGGCAGCAATGCCGGCTGCGGTTGCAGTGGAGATGGTGCATGCCTATTCGTTGGTGCACGACGACCTGCCTTGCATGGATGACGATCTGCTACGACGCGGTCGTCCGACGGTGCATGCAGCCTTCGGCGAAGCTACCGCGGTACTTGCTGGCGATGCGTTGCAGGCACTTGCCTTCGAGGTTCTGGCGCGTCAGCCGGATTCCACCCTCGCTGTCCGCCAGAGTTTGCGGCTTGCCCGTGCGGCGGGCCCTGCAGGCATGGTCGGTGGGCAGCAGCTGGACATGCAGCTCGAGGGTGCAGGAGCTTCTGCCAGCTTGGCCGAAGTAGAACAGGTGCATGCTGGTAAGACGGGCATGCTGGTGGCGCACGCTTTCCTGCTCGGGGTCGATTTAGCGATGGAAGACGCGGGTCCTTGGGGGCAGTGGGCACTGCTCATTGGTCGGCTCTTTCAGGCTACCGACGATATTCTCGATGCTACGCGCAGTACTCAAGAGCTGGGTAAGACTGCCGGCAAAGATAATGCTGCTGAGAAAGCCACGCTAATCGCCGTGCTCGGCCTCGAAGGGGCGCGAGGTTACGCTGAAGATATTGCAGCGCAAGCGCAGGACCTGATCCCCAGGCTGCCGATGCAGCAGCGCAGTGTGGAAATTGCTGCGCTCCCGACTTACTTGTTGGAGAGATGTCGATGACGCGCATCCCTTTGCACCAGATCGAATCGCCCCAAGTTTTGCAGGATATGAACCTGCAGGAGCTTGAGGCTCTATGCGAAGAGATGCGCCAGGCTTTGATCGAGAAAGTCTTCCAGACGGGTGGTCACTTGGGGTCAAACCTGGGCGTGGTTGAATTGCTGGTCGGTTTGCACAGCGTCTTCGACTTCAAGCGTGACCGCTTAGTCTTTGACGTCAGTCACCAATGCTATCCGCACAAGATGCTGACTGGCCGCTATGCCGAATTTGGTGGTTTACGTCAGACGGGCGGGATTTCCGGTTTCTGTAACCGTGCGGAGTCCGAATACGACTTACTGACTGCCGGACACGCCGGTACCGCGATCTCCTTCGGTCATGGGATAGCCGAGGGCCTCCGGGGTTCTTCACGCGATGGCGAAGATCCGTGGGTTGTTTCCTTCGTAGGCGACTCTGGCTTTGCGTCAGGTGTTTCTTTTGAAGGTCTGACTCAAGCTGCTGATGCCAAGGCTCGGCAGATCGTCGTCCTGAATGATAACGAGTGGTCGATTGCCAAGTCAGTCGGTGCGCTCGCGCGCTATTTATCTCGAATTCGTTCGTCGCGCACGCTGAACAAGGTCTACGAGCGCTTGCATTCGCTGACTACTAAGATTCCCAGACTGGGGCAGCGCATGGACGAAATCGGCGAAGTCATTCGTCACGTACTCGTCCCCGGGCACGTTTTTGAGGAGCTCGGCGTCAACTACATTGGCCCACTGGATGGTCACGACCTCGAGCTTGTGATTGATTCAATCGAGCGCGCTAAGCGTCTCGATGGCCCAATTTTGTTGCACTTCTTGACAGAGAAGGGCAAAGGCTACGCGCCTGCTGCCAATGATCCTGAGCGTGCGCATGGGGTTAAGCCGCCCACCAAGGTGCCATCGCCAGCCAACGTTGCAGCGCGTGCAGCAGCGCCAGAGCGCAAGTCCTTCACAGCGCTGTTTAGTCGTGAGCTTTTACGCATTGCTGGGCAGGACGATCGCGTGCACGCGATCACGGCGGGTATGCCTTCGGGTACTGGCCTGACGAAGTTCGCTGAGCAGTTTCCAGAGCGCTTTCATGACGTTGGCATTGCCGAGCAGCATGGCGTTGCGCTTGCGGGCGGCTTGGCGACGGCGGGCAAGCGTCCAGTTGCTGCGATCTACAGTACTTTTCTGCAGCGTGGTTTCGACCAGGTCTTCCAGGAAGTGGTTTTGCAGGGTGAGCGTGTAGTCTTTGCGATGGACCGTGGCGGTTTGGTGGGCCAGGACGGTCCGACTCATCATGGGGTCTTCGACTTGGCCTACCTGCGCGCCCTTCCGGGCGTCGTGCTAGCTTCGCCGCGCGATGAAATCGATCTGGCGCGCATGCTTGATGCCGGAGTCGTTGGTAGCACCTCGTGGGCGTTACGCTGGCCGCGTGCCAATGCGCACCCCTGTCTCGGCCCCGAGCCTGAGTTTCGTCCGGAGCTAACACCGGGCACAGCAGAGCGTCTGCGCAGTGGTTCCGATGGCTGTGTCTTTGCGCTTGGTGTGATGGTGGAGCCTGCGCTTGAAGCGGCTGAGCTGCTGGCCGAGGAAGGTATCCAGCTCGAAGTTTGGGATGCGCGTTTTTGCAAACCTCTCGACGTCGGCGCGCTGGCGGCTGCGGGCCGTCGTCACCAGTGGATGGCGACAGTCGAAGAGCACGCCCTTGCAGGTGGATTTGGCTCGGCGGTGACCGAGGCTTTGGCCGATCTGGGCCTAGCTTGCCGTGTTTCACGTCATGGCGTCCCAGACCTTTTTGTTGACCATATGTCGTCACGTGATGAGCAGCTCGTATTCTGTGGGCTCGACCCGCAGAGCCTGGCAAAAGCTTGGCGCGAAATGACGGTTCACTCGACCCCGGCCGGGATTTCGGCTGACTAAGCGCTCCGCTGCCGGTAGGTTTTGCAGGTGAGGGAAGTGCCCTCCGCACAGGTGGTCGCGCGCGACCACAATTCTTCGATCGGAGACGATGGCGTCCAACTCGACCTCGCGAAATATCCGCTCTGACCGACTGCAGCTGCCGCAGTCGCGTTTACCTCGGGTTTTGATCCTCGGCGACCAGGCTAAGCCGGATGTCCCCGAATTGGCCGAGCGTCTGGTGGAGTACCTCGGTGACCGCGCCAAAGTGCTGGGGGTGGATCTCAAGCGCAGTGCCGAGCCGATCCGCAAGAAGCCCGATCTGGTTCTGGTATTGGGGGGAGATGGCGCCATGTTGGCCGCATCGCGACGTCTTGGTAAGCGTCGTGTACCTGTCATGGGCATCAACTTTGGAACTGTCGGCTTTCTGGCTGCGGTGTCCCGCGAGCGCGCTGCGCACGTACTTGATCAGGCCTTGAAAGGAGAGGCTTGGGTCGAAGATCGCGCGATGATGCATGCTACGGTCAAGCGCGACTCGCAAGTGCTGATCGACGCTCACATCCTGAATGAGGTAGTGATCAGTCGCGCAGCGGGCAACCATCTAATTGACTGCGACCTGCTGGTTGATCGCCGTCCAGTTTGCACTTATCGAGGCGATGGGGTGATTATTAGCACGCCTACTGGATCTACCGCCTACAACCTTGCGGCTCATGGTCCGATCCTTTCGCCGCGTCTCGATGCTTGGGTTGTCACGCCGATTGCAGCGCACATGCTTGGCATGCGGCCCCTCGTGTTACCGGGGCATCGCACTGCCCATATGCGGGTACACCAGCGATCCCTGTTTACCGCCGACGGCCATGAAGAGTGTGCGCTGCGCCCGGGCGATGTGGTCCGGGTGGGGCCGTCTAGCCGCCGTTTTCAGCTGATCGTCGACCGCGATGAGTTGTTCTACGCTCGACTGCGGTCCAAGCTTCACTGGGGCGCTCCACCGGCTTCCTAAACTTCTCTTGGCTTGTGGCGCGTTTAGGCGTAAAGGCCGCGCATGTTGTCAAAGTAGGCTACACGCTTGACGCCCAGAATGCAGGTGGCAAGGCGGAGGCCGACTTGGTGTTCCTTGGCAACCTTGCGAGCCTTGTCGTAGGCTTCAATGACCATGCGGTCGAGTCGTTCAAATACCATTTCTTCGGTCCATTGATAACCCATGCGGTTCTGTACCCACTCGAAGTAGGCGATCACCGCCGAGCCGGCATTGCCTAATAGATCCGGAACGACTGGGATACCGCGGTCTGACAGGATGCCGTCAGCGCGTTTGCTGGTTGGTCCGTTGGCTGCCTCGACGATGAGCTTGGCTTGAATTTTTTCGGCGTTGCGGCTGTGAATCGTGTCGGCTGTTGCTGCGGGAATCAGTACGTCGCAGGAAAGGGTGATGAGTTCCTTCGGATCGAGGGTGTCGCCACCTGAGAAGCCTTCGATGGTTCCGCGCTCGGCACGGTGGGCGAGAAGAGCTTCGACATCGAGCCCTTCTTTGCGGAATGCGGCTGCACGCAGGTCTCCAGCCGCAATGATGCGGTGGCCGCGGGCGGCTGCTTCGCGCATAACCTGTGCGCCGACCGTTCCAGCACCTTGCACCACGATGTCGACCGGTCCATCGATATTCATCACGGCCAGGCGGCGCTCCATCAGCACGATTGCGCTGCGGCCGACGGCGCAGTCACGTCCGTGGGTGCCGGCCAGCCCTTCAGGTTTACCAACTACCACTGCGTTATCGGTGTGGCGCACGTGCATGGAGTAGGTGTCGAGGCACCAGGCCATGATCTGCTCATTACAGTGCAGATCGGGCGAGATAATATCCTGCTCGGGCCCCAGTAAGTCGAGCAGGCCAGCGGTGTATCGGCGCACGACTGCTTCAGTGGTTTCCGAAGCTTGGCCGCGCGGGTCGTAATCGACCCCGCCAGCCGAGCCGCCGAAGGGGATGCCGAGTGCAGCGTTCTTCCAGGTGGCCCAGCCAGCCAAAGCAGCAAGTTCCTCACGCCTGAGACCTTCTTCGAGGCGTAAGCCGCCCAGGCAGGGGCCAAGTGAGAGATTGTGGCGAATGCGGAAACCCTTGTGGACCTTCACGGCTCCATCCGGGTACTGCACTGGGATCGCGAATTTAAATTGACGGTCTGGGCGACGGAGTACGGCATAGGCATCGGGAGACAGGCCTAGGCGGGCCGCGGCCTCGTCGAAGCGAGCCATCATGGAGGAGAAGGGGTTCTCCTCGTCGAGTGCCGGTGACGGAGCTTGTTGCTCTTCGACGCCTTCAGTGGCCAGCTGTTCGCGGAGTTGCTCGGGAGTGGAGTCAGGCATATAGCCCCCTTATTTTCAGGCAGTAAGCAACTCGATCGACACCCACGCAGTAAGCTCCGATACGCGGGCTGGTTTTGTGACGTTCAGCTGATTCGACCACGGATTGGAAAGCTTCGACCATGATCCTTTCCATGCGTTCAAAGACGTCCTTCTTTTCCCAGAAGTAGCCCATGCGGTCCTGTACCCACTCGAAGTATGAGACCGTAACTCCGCCAGCGTTGGCGAGGATGTCTGGCACGATAAAGACGCCCTTGTCTTCAAGAACCTTATCGGCCGCAGCGGTGGTTGGGCCGTTAGCGCCTTCGACGATCACCTTGGCCTTGATTTGGTTGGCGTTCTCCGAGGTGATTTGATTCTCGGTTGCAGCTGGAACTAGAAGGTCACAATCCAGTTCGAGTAGCTCCTTGCCATCGATGCGATCGGCACCCGGGAAGCCTTCAAGTGTGCGGTTTTCGTCGAGGTGGGCCAGTACAGAAGGCATGTCGAGGCCATTCTCGTTGTGAATAGCGCCGTAGATGTCTGAGATCGCAATGATCTTGTGCCCCATCTCCTGGATGAATTGAGCGCCCAAGCCGCCCACATTTCCGCAACCTTGCACGACTACGCGACAGCCTGAATTTGGCATGCCAATGTGTCTTAGTGCTTCGCGCGCGGAAATCGCTACGCCGAGGCCAGTTGCCTCACGTCGGCCTAGCGATCCACCCAAGCCCACTGGCTTGCCGGTCACGATCGCGGTTTGCGTTGCGCGCACGTGAGCGGAGTAGGTGTCCATAAACCAAGCCATGACCTGTTCATTGGTGTTCATGTCTGGCGCTGGAACATCACGCTCTGGGCCAATGATGTCGAGTAAATTGGCGGTATAGCGTCGTGTCAGTCGTTCGATCTCACCTGACGACATGCGGCGTGGATCACAGATTATCCCGCCCTTGCCGCCGCCGAAGGGCACGTTTACCACTGCGCATTTCCAGGTCATCCAAGCAGCGAGTGCGCGCACCTCATCGAGGCTGACGTCGGGTGCGTAGCGAATGCCGCCTTTGGCTGGGCCTCGGGCAATCGAGTGTTGCACGCGGTAACCGGTGAATACCCGGACCGTTCCGTTATCCATCTGAACCGGGATCGATACGGAGAGCTCGTGCGCGGGCTCAGCCAGGATGGCGGCCATGCCTGGGTCAAGCTCGAGAAGACCAGTTGCCTGGTCGAGTCTCTGCGTCATCTGAACGTAGGGATTCGACTCGGCGCTCGCGTGGATCGCTGTCATGGGTCTGACTGGGGACGTCCTTCGCGCGGGGGTGCCGCTGGCGAGAGTCGGAGAACTGTATCCCGCCGGGAGCGCCCGCGTCACCCCTCGCGTGGGAAATCCTTGTGCCCTGGTGTGCTGGATTGGGACAATAACGGCATGGCAGCCACGCGTTTCCCGCGGGATTACCGAGCCAAGCGTCTTCCGATCGTCGAATTGGATGGGGGCCGGATTTTGGCGGCGGAAGCTGACTTCGAGGAGCTGCGCGAATTGGGCCTCGATACGGTGCGCGGCGCGATGGATTTCGCGGGCGGTACATTGGTCCGCGAGGCCGGTCCGCGCACTACGTGCCGCGTAGAGGGTCCGCGCACAACTTTCTTCCTCAAGCGTCACCG
>JAKVCF010000091.1 GCA_022447335.1 Planctomycetota bacterium
AATTGTCGACGAGGTCGTATCGGGGCACGACATCCTGCGTGTAGCAATCGAACACAGCACGGGTTCGGTTCCGGTAGGTGGCTGCTCGGTGCACGTAGCGATCGCTTCGGCTCATCGTGCTGCTGGCTTTGCGGCCTCAATGGAGTTGATGGACAAGCTCAAGGAGCGTGCCCCCATTTGGAAGAAGGAAATCGATCAAGAGGGCGGCGTTTGGATTGGCCGTGGTTCCTGAGATGCTGGAAGTAGTCGAAATCCCTGTTACCCCCTTTCAGCAAAATTGCACTTTGCTGATCTGCGCCGAAACAAACAAGGCGGCGGTTTGTGATTGCGGGGACGCTAAGCCTGTGCTGGCCGAGATTGCTGCGCGTGGGGTCACTGTCGAGCAAATTCTCGCAACCCACGGGCACTTGGATCACATTGGCGGTACTGCAGAGCTCCAGAAGGCGCTTGGAGTGCCATTTCTTTTTCCAGAAGAAGATGATTTCTGGCGCATCGCGCTTCCGGAGCAGGCGGCGGCCTACGGTTTCCCGCCGATCGAAGTCCCAGAACCCGATGGCCACCTTGTGCACGGCCAACTTGTACAGATTGGTACGGTCAAGCTTGAGGTGCGCCACTGTCCAGGGCACACACCAGGTCACGTAGTTTTCTATGACCCTGAGACTGGCACCTTGATTGCCGGTGATGTGATTTTTCAGGGCTCAGTTGGCCGTACGGACTTTCCGCGCGGATCTTGGCCAGAGCTTGAGAGCTCAATTAAGGAACAGATCTATACGCTGCCAGCTGAGACTCGAATCCACTGTGGCCACGGTCCAACCACAACTGTAGGTGCGGAAGCCGCATCGAACCCCTTCGTCCGTGCCTAGCGCTGGGCTATCATTCTGGACCATGGAGCGGGAAACCCTCGAAGTGGATGTGCTAGTGGTTGGCGCTGGGCCGGCTGGCCTCGCTTTCGCCATTCAACTGGCGCGTTCGTGCAGCGAGAAGGGAGTCGAGAAAGCCATTTTGGTGCTCGATAAGGCCGAAGAGCTCGGCCATCACACCCTGAGTGGCGCGGTCATGGACCCACGTGGCATGCTTGAACTTTTCCCGCATGCCGAAAGCGAAGGGTTTCCCATTGAGGCGAAGGTCACCAAAGACGCGCTCTGGTGGTTTTCGAAGAAAAACAAGCGGAACTTTGAAGGTGCACTATGTCCGCCACCCTTTAAAAACCATGGCAACTGGATCATCCATGCAAGCAAGGTGATTCCATGGATGGCAGAAAAGGCCGAAGCAGAGGGAGTCGAAGTCTATGCGGGATTCAGTGCGGACCAAGTGCTCTATGGAGATAGTGGCGAGGTCGTCGGCGTGCGGACCGTTGATAAAGGCCGATCGAAGTCCGGTGAGCAGAAAGGAAATTTTGAGCCTGGCTACGACATCAAAGCGGAGCTGACCGTCTTTGCCGAAGGCACGCACGGGTCATGCACGAAACAATTGATCGCTGAGAAGGATTTACGGGCGGGTAAGAATCCGCAGATCTGGAGCGTCGGTGTCAAAGAGATCTGGAAGATCAAGGAAGATCTAGTTGGGCACGTCTACCACACCGGTGGGTGGCCACTCGGCAACACGGCATATGGCGGCGGCTGGGTTTACGGTCTGCCCGGAAACATGTTGTCGATCGGCTTTGTGGTAGGAATGGATCACGGTGATCCCAGCTTTGACTACCACGCCAAAATGCAGGAATGGAAGACCCATCCGCATATGGCAAAGTTGCTCGCCGGTGGTGAGCTAGTGAAATACGGCGCCAAGACTATTCCGGAAGGAGGCTTGCATTCGCTGCCACGCCTCTGGGGCGACGGCTTCCTGCTCGTCGGTGATAGCGCCGGTTTCATGAACACGCAGCGCTTGAAAGGCCTGCACCTCTCAATCAAGTCAGGGATGGTGGCGGCTGGGGCGGCAGCCGAAGCGCTAGCCAAGGGAAGCGCTTCGGGAGTCGAGCTTAGCCGGATCGATACGCTTTTCGAGGAGTCGTGGGCCTATGACGAGCTGTATAAGGTGCGCAACTTCCGCCAAGCCTTCCAGCGCGGCTTCAGTTACGGGTTCATCCGCGGGGGCGTGGACACGCTCTTGGGTGGTCGCCTGCCAGGCAAGTTAGGACTGCAAAGCGATCACAGCCGCTACAAGAAGAGCGGGGCGAGCATCAAGGAATCGCGGCCGGAGTTTGACGGTAGGCTTACTTTTGACAAGCTAACCGACGTCTACTACTCCGGGACTGCGCACGAGGAAGACCAACCGTGTCACCTTGTCGTAACTGATCCCGATGTCTGCACCAGTCGCTGCACCGAAGAGTACGGAAACCCCTGCCAACATTTCTGCCCGGCTGCCGTCTACGAATGGAAGGCAGAGAATGAGGGAGATGATCCAGGGCTGGTTATCAACGCAAGCAACTGTGTGCACTGCAAGACCTGCGATATCGCAGATCCATACCAAGTGATCAACTGGGTCGTGCCGGAAGGTGGGGGCCCGGTTTACAGCGGCATGTAAGCCGTCGCGCCGCGGCCGCGTTAAGCCCGCGCCAAAATCGATTTCATGCGAACCATCTTGAAAGATGCCGCGGCTGCAAGCCGCTCTGAACTTGTGGCTGCATTGGTGCCGGAAGGCGCGCGAGCCATTCTCCCGGGCCAGGCCCCAGCCGCTTCGACCTGGAGGGCCGACTTTGGTGAGAAAGCCGGGGCCTCGCTTGTCGTGCGTGGTGAGCGAGACCTGCGCTGGGCGCTTATCCGCGTTCCTGCCAAGGGTAAGCTGGACGCTGAAAGCCTACGCATTGGCGCAGCCCAGGGTCGCTTGGCAGCCGAGGAACTGGGTCGAACAGGTGTCACGATTGACCTCTCGCTGGTCAAGCAGGCGGCAGCCCACGTGCAGGCGGCAGCCGAAGGCGCTGGCATGGCCGGCTATGACCACGCTGTCCTGAAAGCCGACCGCAAGAAGGCGCAGGTCAAGAGGATCGCGATTACTGGAGCGAGGGTCAACGCCGCGAATCGTAAGGCGGCAAAACAGGGAGCCATCGCTGCAGAGGCAAACCTCTTTGCGCGCGAACTACAGAACCTGCCGGCCAACATTCTGACTCCAAAGGACTTTGCGGCACGCGCTCGAAGGGTCTGTCGCAGCAACGCGAAGCTCAGTGTCAAGGTACTGGGCCGCAAGAAACTTACAGAGCTTGGCGCAGGTTCGCTGCTGGGCGTCGCTCAAGGTTCGGCCAATGAGCCGCAATTGGTTCACATGGTTTACAAGCCGGGACGTAAAGCGAAGGGCAAGATCGCACTCGTTGGCAAGGGCCTGACCTTTGATACTGGTGGTATTAGCCTGAAGCCCTCGGGTGGCATGGAGGACATGAAGTTTGACATGTCGGGTGCCGCCGCGGTGCTTGGTGCCTTTCAGGGTCTTGCCATGGGTGCCGAATGTGATTATGAAGTGCACGGCATTCTCGGTTGTGTTGAGAATATGCCAGGTAGTAACGCACAGCGTCCAGGGGACATCGTTACGGCCATGAATGGCATGACCATCGAGGTGCACAATACCGATGCTGAAGGTCGCTTAGTGCTCGCGGACTGCCTCGCCTACGTTGACAAAAAGGTTAAACCAGAGCGCATCTACGACATTGCCACGCTGACAGGCGCTGCGATTCACGCGCTGGGGCACTTAAACTCGGCCGTCATTTCAAATAATGACAAGCTCGCCAAGGATCTCATCCAAGTAGGCGCCCGTGCTGGTGAGTCATACTGGCAGCTGCCGTACACCGAGGACTACCGCGATCTGACTCGTGGTCAGTACGCTGACCTACAGAATATTTATAACCCGGGCCAGGGTGCTGGCACTGTAGCAGGCGGTTGCTTCTTAAGCTTTTTTATCGGCGATCGCGACTGGGTACACCTCGACATTGCCGCAACCGCTTGGAAGGCTCCAGCCCGTCCTTACCTGGCCAAGGGTGGCGGATCTGGCGTCGGCACGCGCACCTTCCTTGAACTCTTACGCTCCTGATGCAGGATCGGCCCCTGCTGCGCAAGGCGGTAGGGGCCGATGGTAGGGGAGACGGGACTCGAACCCGTACTGGGAGGATTTTAAGTCCTCTGCCTCTGCCTATTGGGCTACTCCCCCTCCACGCACATTCTAGGCTCTTCCGATCAATTTCCCATGCATGCCTTTGCACGCTTCCTTTGCTTCTTTGGGCCTTTTGCGCTGGCTAATGCCGTCGCTCTCGACGCTTGGCACGCGCACGGCTTGAAGGGTAGCTTGGGCGCTGATGCGTACGTGTCCTTTGGTAGGGCCTTGGATCAGCATTACATCCTAGGCCTTGCGCTGCTGGCGACCGGCTGTGCAATGCGTTATCAAGCGCGGCGGGGGCATGTAATCGCCGGCGCGTTGTTCACCTTTGGCCTATTTGCCTTCTGCGGCGACGTCTATCTAGGGGCATTGGGGCACGCCAACCTTGGCATTGCTCCCAAAGGGGGGATGGCCCACATACTAGGGTGGCTGTTTTTCGCCGGAACCGAACTGTTCAGAGCGCGTCCGCCGAAGGCGCCTTCTTGAGCGCGTGGCGAAGGATGGAGGCGGCGCCCAGAATCGAACTGGGGATGAGGGATTTGCAATCCCTTGCCTTACCACTTGGCCACGCCGCCCTCCGGACCGGGAATGATAGTTCTCGGACCGAAGAGTGTCTACCCTCGCCAGTCCACGCTGGTTTCTGTCTGGGGCGAGCGGTTATGCTGCAGTTTGGCTTCGAGGAGCCGACACATGAAGCGCAAGATCTTCTGCACCTTTCCGCAGGCTCTTATCAAAGAGCCACTGCTTTTTACACTTGGTAATCGATTCCAGGTAGTGCCAAACATCCGCGGCGCCAGCGTCACTGAAGAGATGGCTATTCTCTCGCTCGAGCTCGAGGGGGAGGCCGCCTCGATTCAAGCCGCGGTCGACTATCTCGCCGAAGCTGGGGTCAAGGTCGAGGCTATGGAAGACGAGCTAGCGCCCTAGGTGCCAGAATTACTCACCGCCGCTTGGCGGAGCTTTGGTGACGTAACGCTCCCAGGCATCATCATTTTCGGAAAGCTGCTCAACCCATAGGCGGTGCAGCGACCCCACGACTTTCTTGTTCCACAGGTTAGCTTTTCGGAACTCGGCACTGCCTGGATCGGAACGGTCAGCTGGCTCCCATGCGTAGTTCTTATTCTCGTTCCCCGCGCGATAGATCAGCTGGTTTAGAGTGCCGCCTGTGTAGTGACCCTCTCGGGTGGTGTAATCCAGCTTCATCATCGCATTGATGATCACCGGGAAGGCTGCGCGGCCGGCATCGACCACTCGGTTGCCTGCACGATTCGACTGAGCTCCCCCGTCTTCGAGGTAGAGCTCAAGGTCTTCCCGGAGCTCGGCGAACTCTTCGTCCGTTGAGCCCTTGAACTTTGGGAGCTGAGGCACAGCCTTCAAGTCGAGCACATCGGGATCAGTGATGCCGCGAGTCTGCACGCCTTCGCCCGGTCCAGGGACTATGAAATCGGCACCTCGTGAAGGCGGGGGAGTGGGCGCCTGAGCTGGGGGTGCAGGGTCTTCCTTGAGACCTAAGTCATTGGTAACAGTTGAAGCCGCGTCGGTTTCGCCAATGCTCGTTTCAGGGGCAGTCGTATTGCCACTAGTGCCCACGACGCTTGAATTATTGATATCGTTCAGCGGTTGGACCGGTGGGGGAGCACTGTCAACCACTGGAGCCAGGTCACCATCGCCCACTTTCCCGGCAATCGGGCTTTCCGGACCTGAAACTTCGACGTTATTGCTCTCGTTGCCCTGCTGGCTTTGCCACCAGAGCCACCCTCCTATTAGCACAACCACGCCAACTAAGCTGAAGACCAGTAAGCCCGTTGTCGATTCTTGCTTGCGCTGGGGGCGACGCCCGCGACGCCCACTTTCGCTCTCACTGTCTTCGTCGCGCCGTGAAGACGAGCGCTTTGCGCTGCTCCTGCGCACTCCACCAGTCTTTGCAGCCACCTTCTTGGTCACCGACTTTGAAGTGTCGCCTGGTTTTGAGGCTACTTGGGCGGCAGCTTGGCTATCACTATCACGCTTAGCCTTCAACTGCGCGAGCAGTTGGGCTCCACTCGGCTTCGCCTCTACGCGAGCAGCAACAGGCTTGCTGTCATCTGACTCGGCCGCACGCTTGGCCTTTGCCTTGGCAATTATCTCTGCGGCTCGCGCCTTCTTCGCCGCTTGACCATCCACCGGAGTAGCGGTCGCTTTCGGCGGGGCGATAGATTTTTCGGAAGTCGGCTTTACAGCGGGCTTCACTGACTTGATCGGTGCAGATATTTTCTTGACAGGCTTGCCGGGTTTTTTGGGAGCAAATACTGGCTTGCCGGGTTTACCCTTCTTCGCCCTCTCTTTCTTAGCTGGCCGCGCGACCTCGCGATCGACAGGGGCTGCTGCAGTGGGGCGATCGGCTTTCTTCTTCGGAGTGTCGCCGACGGGCTTCGCGGCCAGGCTATCGGCAAGCGCGGCCGAGGTCAGTGGCGGAATATTCACGGTGCCGCCGCAGACCTGGCAGCGTACTTTTGTTGCGGTGACGGTGGCGGGGATATCGCCGTAGCGTTGCCCGCAGTCTTGGCAGATGCCTATGCGTTCGCTCATGGGGGGTCTTTTCGGTTACACATGCGCCTCTCGTGTGGGAGTTCGAGGGGCGCTCAGGAGTCTCCTAGAATAGAAACTTCTTCGCGTGAGACGCCCTGTGTCTCAAAACTTCCAGCTCGTCAGCGAATTCGAACCGCGTGGAGACCAACCACGCGCGATCGAGCAGCTTACGGAGGGCCTTTCGGCCCCCGAGGCGCGCCGCATTCTGCTCGGTGTGACCGGTTCGGGTAAGACCTTCTCCTTGGCCCACGTGGTGCAGCGGCTGCAGGTGCCGACACTAGTAATCGCCCCCAACAAGACCTTGGCCGCGCAGCTCTATCAGGAGTTTCGCGAGCTCTTCCCCCGCAATGCGGTTGAGTATTTCGTTTCCTACTACGACTACTACCAGCCGGAAGCCTATATTCCGTCGTCAGACACCTACATCGAGAAGGATGCGCGGATTAATGAGCAGATTGATCGCATGCGGAATGCGACTACTGCTTCGCTGTTGGCGCGCCGGGATGTGATTGTCATTGCTAGCGTTTCCTGCATTTATGGTTTAGGTGATCCGGGCACGTATCAGGCTTTATCCACGACCTTGGCGGTGGGAGGCAAGCTCCGCCGCGAAGATCTACTCCGGACATTAGTGCGCACGCAGCACGCCCGTGCTGAGGTCGACTTCCGACCAGGGTCCTTTCGCGTACGTGGATCTGGCGTGGAGATCTGGCCGATCCACGAGCGCGACCGCGTTTGGCGGATGGAGCTCAGAGACGAGCACATCGAAGAAATTTTGACGTTGGACCCACTAACGGGAGCGATCCTCGACGAGCCGAGACAGGTGACAATCTACCCGGTAGGCCACTACGTGCAGCCCGAAGAAAAGCTCCCCGCGGCAATGGTGGGGATTCGCCAGGAAATGGAGGGGCATGTGCGCAAGATGCGCAAGGCAGGGCAGGAGCTTGAAGCTGAGCGTTTGGAGCGTCGCACGTTATCGGATTTGGAAGATCTAGAAGAGCTCGGGTTCTGCTCTGGAGTTGAGAATTATTCGCGCCATCTCGATGGGCGTGAGCCCGGTCAGGCTCCATTTACTCTGCTGAACTATTTCCCGAAAGACTTCCTCTGCGTGCTTGATGAATCTCATGTCACTTTGCCGCAGTGTTACTCGATGGTGCGTGGCGACAGTGCGCGCAAAGAGTCACTCGTGCAATACGGCTTCCGTCTTCCCAGCGCGGTCGACAATCGGCCTTTGGCCGAGCCAGAGTTCGAGGGGTTGTTGGGCCGTGTGCTCTACGTGTCGGCGACTCCAGGTCCGCGCGAGAACGCCCTCACTCAAGACCGGGTCGTTGAACAGGTGGTTCGGCCGACAGGGCTCGTTGATCCTGTTGTCGAGGTCAAGCCCGCAGGTGCGCAGGTCGAAGACGCGCTCCAGGAAGCTAATCAGACCATTGCTCGTGGCGATCGTGTATTGGTTACCACCCTTACCAAGCGCGGCGCCGAAGATCTCACGGAGTTTTTCCAGGACTCCGGGCTGCGTGCACGCTACCTCCATTCGGATATCGACACATTAGAGCGCACTGAGTTACTGCGCGATTTGCGGTTAGGTGTCTTTGATGTGCTAGTCGGCATCAACCTACTCCGCGAGGGGCTCGATCTGCCTGAAGTAGCACTCGTACTGATTCTGGACGCAGACCAAGAGGGTTTTCTGCGCTCGACAACCGCCTTAATTCAGACCGTTGGACGAGCCGCGCGTCACGCGAAGGGGCGCGTGGTGTTTTATGCAGACCGGCGAACAAAATCCATGGAGCAGGCCATGGTTGAATCCAATCGCCGCCGTGATATCCAGGTTGCGCACAACAAGGAGCACGGAATTATTCCACAAACAATAAGGAAAAAAATTAGCGACTCATTGGCTGGGATCTTAGCGAGTGAAGATCGTCGAGATGAAGGCGCTGAAGCTGCACCCCCTGGCCGTCGTGAAGTTGAGCGGAAGCGTGCGGCGCTGGAGAAGCAGATGTTGCAGGCGGCCGGCGAACTAAATTTTGAAGAAGCGGTCAAGTTGCGTGACGAAATACGCCGGGTAGAAGCTTGGCTGCTGGAGGTAGAGCCGTGAACGACTCCCGCCAAACGGCTTTTCAAGAAACGTTGCGCCGTGCACCTTCCCGCCCGGGTTGCTACCTCTTCTACGATGCGAATAGCGAGGTTCTCTACGTCGGGAAGGCAAAAGATCTCCGCAACCGTGTGCAGGCATATAGGCGCAGCGGTGCGGATGGTCGAATGCGCTTCGCGGAGTTACTGCAGCGGGCGGATCGCGCAGAATTTCGTGTGACTGACACGGAGATCGAAGCGATTTTACTTGAGGACCGCCTAATCAAACTGCATCAACCACCGCTTAATGTTTTGCTGAAGGATGACAAATCTTTCCTGCTCTTGCATTTCGATAAGCGTCACCCATGGCCCCGACTGAGCTTTGCGCGCAAAAGGTCGAGAAAAGCGGGGGAGTTCTTCGGGCCTTATCCCAGCTCAGGAGCGGCGCGTCGCGCAAAGCGACTGCTTCAGAAGGCCTTTGGCCTACGAGATTGCAGTGATCATACTTTTGCGAATCGACGCCGCGCCTGCCTGAAGCACGAGGTGGGCCTTTGCAGTGCGCCCTGCGTGGGCAAGATTACGGAGGGTGAGTACCGGGAGGCGCT
>JAKVCF010000092.1 GCA_022447335.1 Planctomycetota bacterium
CGGACCTACCGTCCAACTTTGGCCCTATGGTCAATAGTTGGCAGTTTCTATTAACTGCTTGTAGCCTTGTTCGCCATGAAGCCCGCCCCCCGATTGGCTTGCGTAGCCGTTGTCCTATCTGGCCTTATTCCCCCCCTATCGTGCTGTACCGCCGCGCCAGAATTTGAGACCACCGCCCTCGTCGCCTCTCTCAGTGATGAGTTCGTTGAAAACTGGAACGCTGGCAACGCAGAAGGCATTGCCAATCTCTTTGCCGAAGACAGTGTGCGGGTAGTCAGTACGCAGCAACTTCCCTTAGTCGGCCGCGAGGCCATTCAAGCCGCGATGCAACAAGGAATGGAAGCATTCCGCACTTCAAGCAGCACAGAGCTCATATCCAACATCGATGGTGTGCGCGAATTTGATGGGTCGATCGTTCTTGCCGATGGCACTTTCGTTCTCAATGGTGAAGATGGCAATGCAACGATTGCTGGCAAGTGGAGTACCGTGTATCGCAAAACAGAAGAGGGTGACCTCGAGATTGTCATGGAATCAGCGCACGTACAGCGGGATTCGCTTGCCGAGCCTATCGACTACGCCAGCATCGAACGCATGGCTATTCCTGCTGCCATCGATTTGGGAGAAGGCGCAGAATCCACTGAGGGCATGCAAGCAATCATCAATCAGTACACCGCGGGCGTGAAGCAGAATAATGCTTCTATGATCGCTGGCACTTTCACGGAAGACGGCATCCAACTAGTAGGTAGTGCGTCGAAGGCACACCGTGGCCGCGCCGCCATCGAGGCCGCTCAATCCACGGACCTTGAAGCTGAAGGATTTGCAGGCGTCACCCTAACCGCCACAATCTTGCGGCAACGTAAACTCTCAGACTCCATCATTGCCGCCAATGGTGTTTGGCAAGCCGCGACCGAAGATGGCACGATCATGGAGTTTGGCCAGTGGGGCAACCTGATGCAAATCCAAGGCGACGGTAGCTTGCTAATGCTCCTGGAGTCGGCTGGCGGCTTTACCGGCACTGCTGAGTAAGCTCATGTCGCCGTCTAACCAAGCCCTAGGCGTGCAGCGTCTAGGGCTTGTCTCGTCTCTTTGCGCGAGAAGACCTCTGTCGTCATCGCACATTAGACCCGAGGGTTTCTTTAGCTGGATCTCAATGCCAGACGAACGGCCCTAAAATTGCAAACGGAGTTGCAGTAGAAACTCTGGCTCGGGCCTGCCGGGCTGATCGTCAAAAACTGGGATCTGCAAACCGGCCTCGAAACTCAGGGGCCCGCTTGTCAGGACTGGCGTGCCAGCAAAGGTGCTTACAAACTTGGGGGCGCCAACGACGCTCGGCAATGCGTCCTGAGCAACGCGCAATGTAAGGCCGGGAATCGGCTGCAGCGGATCACGCACGATTGGCTTGATGGGGGCGACCAAAACTTGGCTGAGCGCGCGCCACTCCACATCAGTAGAGGTGGATAACGGCTTCTTCAGCATGCGGAGCGTGCCAAATGGCTTCAAAAAGAGCTCCCAACTAACCTCTTCTTCCCACTTCACTACCGGAGCGGGACCCGGCAGTTCGGCATCTCGCGCGCCAAACGCCGAGGCAAACGCCATCAGTAAGACTGGGAAGGAAGCCAACATGTCCCCGTCTTTTCGGCATTAAGCCGAAGCTCCTAAGGAAAAGTCGGCCTACTTTCTTTGGACTTTCTACAGGCACCGTAAATCTGCCTAGGTGGGTGGAATTACCTGCCGCAAAGCCCCTGCCTCGCCCTTTCCCTTTTAACAATGATATATAATTGTTAATATTCATAGTGCGTTGGGTTAGTGCCTCTTTGTCTTGCCGGCCCACCCGGAGAGCCGCTCACGCAGTCCAAGAGAAAAAACTGTGAGAGCTGTAGCCCTGCCTAATCACACTCGGGTCTTTCTTAGTAAGCGCTGGGCTCGCAGCAACATCCCCCCCTTACCGCGCGAGTCGGCAGTTCTCTTGTCTGGGCCGGCACACGCGCCGCGTGGCATAGGTAGACAATCGCACAAGGGGCGCTAGTGATGGGATGCCTCGCGTTGATGACCATCATGGCAAGCAGTTGAGCCGAGCCAGCACATTACCTCGACCACAAGCCTTCTCGCTTCATAGGCGGGCTGCTGCGCGCAGCGCCGAGGCAATATGCAAGATCACGTAAACTGAAAGTGCCTAGGCCTCTCGGCCGCCGTGCCCCTCCATCATGGCCAATAAGCCCATTTCGCGTCAGGAAGCCCTCGACTATCACTCGCAGGGCCGCCCCGGGAAGATCGAAGTCGCCTCTACTAAGCCGACCAATAACCAGTACGACCTTTCATTAGCTTATTCGCCTGGAGTAGCCGAGCCTTGCCGCGAGATCGCAAAAGATGTCTCAAAAGTCTATGACTACACCGCGCGAGGAAACTTAGTTGCAGTGATCTCCGACGGCTCTGCGGTTTTAGGCCTTGGAAATATTGGGCCTGAAGCTTCCAAACCGGTAATGGAAGGCAAAGGCGTACTGTTTAAACGATTTGCCGATATTGATGTCTTCGATATCGAACTTGCTACCCAAGATGTCGACGAAATCGTAGCCGCAGTAAAGGCCATCGCGCCGACCGTCTCGGGGATCAACTTGGAAGACATTTCGGCGCCACGGTGCTTCGAGATCGAACGGCGCCTACAAGAAGAGTTGGACATCCCAGTCTTCCACGATGACCAGCACGGCACAGCCCTGATCTCAGGCGCCGCTCTACTGAACGCGTGCGAAATCGCCAGCAAGAAATTAGAAGACATTCGACTGGTTATCAACGGGGCTGGCGCGTCAGCGATGGCTTGCGCACGCTTTGCTATCGGGCTCGGCGTCCAGCCGCAGAACCTGACCATGTGCGACTCTGCTGGCGTGATCTACTCGGGCCGCACTGAGCGCATGAGCAGCTACAAAGAAGAGTTTGCAGTCGAAACGCATTCGCGCACTCTCGCTGAAGCCCTCGTCGGCGCCGATGCCTTCTACGGACTGTCCGTAGGAAATGTCATGTCGCCCGAGATGCTCGAGTCCATGGCCTCGAACCCGATCGTGTTTGCAATGGCAAACCCAGACCCTGAAATCCCGTATGAGCTGGCGAAGTCTACGCGCGAGGACGTGATTATTGGCACTGGCCGCAGCGATCATCCAAACCAGGTCAATAACGTACTTGGATTCCCATTTGTATTCCGTGGCGCACTCGATGTGCGCGCCTCACATATCACCAAGGAGATGCTCTACGCGGCAGCGCATGCCCTCGCAGACCTCGCAAAAGAACCCGTGCCGACACAGATCGCGCAGGCATATGGGCTCGATTCGCTCGAATACGGTCGCGACTACATTATTCCAAAGCCAATCGATCATCGCGTTATTCGTCGCATTGCCCCGGCGGTAGCGCAAGCCGCCATTGATAGCGGGGTCGCGCGAAAGGAACTCGACCTTGCCGCCTATACCCGTCAGCTAGGCGAGGGCCTCGGCCTGCATCGCAACCTGATGAACGAGATCGTGGCGAAGACCCGCCAGTCACCGAAGCGCATTGTCTTCCCCGAAGGGGAGGCGGACCGCATCGTGATCTCAGCCGGCGCGCTGGTACAAGAACGTATCGCCACGCCAATTTTGCTTGGCCGTCGTGCCGCGATTGAAGCCAAAGCCAAACTGCACGGTGTCGACCTCGGATACACCGAAATAATTGACCCCGCGTCGCACGAGAAATTGGAGGAGTACGCACACGATCACGTAGACCTACGCGCTCACCGAGGAATGAACCTAGCCAAAGCGCAGGAGCGCATGCAGGACCCCCTGTGGCTTGGCCCGACCATGGTGCGTCACGGAGACGCTGACGGCATGGTGTGCGGCGTCACCCGCGCTGCGCGTAAGACTATTGCGGCAATGCTCCGTGTAATCCCCATGGCCGACGGAGTGCGCCGCGCCTCTTCCCTAAGCCTTGTCTTCTCAAAGACGCATGGCGTACTCGGCTTCGCAGATACCGCAGTCAACATTGAGCCAACAAAAGAAGAGCTCGCCGAAATCGCAGTCCTCGCTGCCGAAGAGTACGCTGCACTTGGGCTTGAGCCCCGCGTCGCCATGCTCAGCTTCTCAAGCTATGGCGGGACTCCGCATCCAGCAAGTGACAAGGTCCGCCATGCAGTGGATCTCGCCCGCATGGAAGCGCCGGGATTACTGATCGACGGAGAAATGCGTGTCGACTGCGCGCTCAATCCGCTCGTACAGGAACGCTACGGCGCCTGCCAACTCGACGGGCGCCCAGCAAATGTGCTGGTCTTCCCCACCCTGCAAGCTGCCAACATCGGATTCAACCTAGTGCGCTCCATGGCCGAAGTCACCACCGTCGGCCCGATCTACCTCGGCCTATCTAAACCTGTCCACGTACTGCAGCCACATTCAAGTGGCGTTCAAGATGTGGTGCGACTGACTGCGATCGCCGCCTTGCAGGCTGCGCGCAACGAGCCCATGGCTACGGTCGGCAACAAGAGCTAATACGACGCGACACGCGACCATTGCCACTTTCGACAGCAAGATGGCCAACCTCGACTCCATCCCTAACGATGCTGACGGTGAAATACTTCGCAGTCTTGCCGAAAATGGCAACGACCTAAGCAAGTTCATGGTCATTGACTTTCACATCATCGTACCTGACCAGAACACCGGGGTTTTTCTCGGCGAAGAGGTCAGATTGGCTGGCTACAAGCCCGAGCTTTTCTACAACGAGGACGTGGATGAAATCACCCTGCAAGCCTCGAAGCTGATGCTTCCCGAATATCAAGCCCTCATTGACGCACAGGTAGAACTAGGGAGGATGGCTCTACCCCACGGGGGAACTATTGACGGCTGGGGAACAATGGGCAACGCTGAAAGCTAGCGTGCAACCAGCCGATACTGCGTCACGAGCGCTGCATGATCAGAAGGGAACCCTTCCGGGTGGATATCAATAGTGTGCGACTCTTTCGGAACCAAATCTTCTCCACGCCCATAGATAAAGTCGATCCGATCCTGATCTTGCGCGGGAAAGCGCGGCGTCCATGTCCGATCAGCCATCCGATCGACCGCTATATGCACCGCGCGGTAGCTGTCAACGTATCCGGCATCGGTAATCACGCGACTGGTTGGCCAGTCAATCACCCACCCCCCATACTGGTCTTTCGAAGATTCAATATAGTCGAGATGAGACATGCTGTTGAAGTCCCCGGCGATGATAACCGGCACATCCGCATAACCCACCTCCTCCAGCTTGGCATCAATTAGTGGCAACATCTTCGCAAGGTCGTCCGCCGAAGGCCGGCAGGCCCCCAACATCTCTTCCATAGTGCGCTCTGGGCCACGCGTATTTTCTGCCCATATCTCGTACCCGTAGGGCAGCCAGATTGAATAAAAAGCCACGGGCTGAGCCCCTGTCACATCAATAACTGCGCCAACACATTTGAACTCCTCAAAAACCGAAACATCGGCCCGGATTGGATAGCGGCTATGAATCGAAACATTAGTGCCCCGTGGATGAAACTCAAAGCCAAGCGCCTCGCTGATGGTTTCGCCTGAACCGTAAGTCTCTTGCATAGCAACCACGTCAACGCCACTCTTGCGGATGACATCGATGGTCTTCTGTACGCCTACTTCCTCACCATCTTCGCGACCCCCACGCCAGATATTCCAGGCCATCACGTCCAAGCGCACGGCCGGCTCAGCCGGCGTTAGCGACAAGTCGCCGCAAGCTGCAAATGCGAGCGGGACCAGGAGGATAAAAGCGTAGCGCAACATCACCTAGCCATCCTAGGCGAATTCAGCTCTCAGCATACTCGCCGTGACGTAACTCTACGTGACGTAACTCGCCACCTTCGTGCGCCGTCCAAGCTAGTAGTAGCACGATCAGCCAACCCACAATCGCGATACCCAGACGTAGGGATCGGCCCGGAGGTGCGCCTTGTAGGCGCCCGAAAAATGCTACGCCGCAAGCCCCCCCCAGCAGAGCCATGGCCGAAAAAGCGATACGACCAAGCAAGGCATGCTCTTCCGCGATCGCGCGTGTGGCTTCGTCCACCTTCCCGGCCTGGTCGAGCATCTCAAAAGCGTCTGGACCACTGAAGTAACTCACTGCTGAGCTCGCCGCGAAGGCAACTACCAGCAGCCAACATAGCCTCTGGAGACGATCGTCTCGCCAACGTAAGGCGAAGGCATAAACGAACAATGTGACCGGAAGCCCGATAACTGGAAGGTGCGCAACGATTAAGTGAAGCTGCTGCGCGCTCACTTTTTATTCCTCGCCCGTGCCAACCGCGGCGCGCGGATCGACCCCTTCTTCCAACTTAGTGTAATCCAACTCTGACCCCTGTTTGCTGTGGGGGATCGAATAGACCCAAGTCATGATGATGGCTGCAGTCAACACGACATACCGCGTGACGACCTCTTTAGGCTTCGCTTTCAAGCCAATGACCATGCAGGCGCCTAACCAGGATAGCCACATTATCAACGACTTATTATCGGTTAGGTCAGATCCGTTAGGGAACCCTGTCCAGTAATGGCCGAACGCATATTTCTGTACAAACGGCCCCAGCACCATTGCCCCGGCCGTTAAACAGAAAAGTGTAGTCCACGCAAGACGACGCGTACTTGTCGACCCCACCACTGCAGCGAACCCTGCTCGCATGCCAAATAGAATTGTCAGGATCATGAAGCCAATATGCGGATAAAGAACCGTGGCCGGCACTGGATCCTTGTAGCGAATGATGCAGGTCTCATCTCCCGGCGGCACACGAATATCTTCAGCACCCCCTCCGGCATTAACCGTGAGATAGTACTCCAACTTGCCGGCAGCCGGCTGGATCGGCAGGTCAGCAGCCCAGGCTCCTACGCCGCTTTTTTTCAGAACGCTTGAGTTGCTCCCCTTCCCCCATTCCTGCTCTGGATAAAACAACATTGGCAGCGGCGCGTAGGGCTCATCAAGTGGATAGCGGCGCCAATTTAATGTCGCTTCCACTCCCTCTTGCGGTCCAGGAAGAATAATGCGCGCCTTCTCTATCGTTTCCTGTGACCGCAGCAAGCGATAGTAGTAACTCATCCCATCAAGCTCGATCGTGCCGCGCTTCGGATACGTAGGCCCAGTTGCACGCTGATAAACCATTGCCGACGCAGCGGCAAGAAAAGCGAGGGCCCAAAGTGCAACCTTCGTGCCGCGCTTTTCAGGATTGAGATCTTGAATGGCGCTCATTACCCCTCATTGTAGGTCCAATTTGATGTTCTTAAACCTGAAGTGCTAGATATGCGGCTGTTCATCGATCGCCTTAGTGAGCCCCGTTTCCACATCGCCGGTATGCGCCGTCCGCTTGGGCTCGAATAAGAGAATCTGCGTCTCTTCTTCAGCAAATGGTTGATGTTCCACGCCAGCTGGCACAATGCACAACTCACCCGGGCCAAGTTCGACCACATCTCCGGTTGCCGGGAAACGAATGCCAAATCGACCAGCGACGCAGAGGAACGCTTCATCTTCGCACTTGTGACTGTGCGCCACAAAATCTCCCTTTACCTTGGCGATTTTCAAAAACTGGCCGTTTGCCTCGCCAAGAATACGAGGCGACCAGTGGTCATCAAACTGGACGAACTTCTCAGCGAGGACGATCTTTTCCACCCCCCTACAATACTGGCATGCCGCGCGAGGTCACCCTCCGTCTGCCGCCTGAGAAGGACCCAGAGCAGCTCGAGCCCGACGAGTTGATTGCGCGTATTTGCCGCGCACTCGGCTGGAAACAGGAACAGATCGGGGGGATGCGCCAGGAGCGTACTAGCCTCGATGCGCGGCCTGGCAAGCTCGCCTGGCAAATGAAGTTCACCGTCTGGTCCGAGGAAGAAGACGGCCCGAAGGTCGAAGACTTCGCCCCACCGCAGTTAACACGCCCCCCCGAAGATGCGCCGCATGTGGTCGTAGTAGGAAGCGGCCCGGCTGGCTTATTTAGCGCACTCGAGCTACTACGCGCTGGAATACGCGTGACCGTGCTCGAACGCGGCCAAGATGTCCAAACGCGGCGCAAAGACCTTGCGCAACTAAACCGTGGAATCTCTGCCAACCCCGAATCGAACTACTGCTTTGGTGAGGGCGGAGCTGGGACCTATTCTGACGGGAAGTTGTACGCGCGTAGCAAGGACCGTGCAGCAATCCGCGAGGTGCTACTAGATCTAGTGCGGCACGGCGCGCCCGAGAGCATCCTCTGGTCATGGCGCCCCCATATTGGCTCGAATCGGCTTCCGAAAGTAGTACAAGCAATGCGCGAGACGCTCCAGCAAGCCGGCGATGTGCTCTTTTCCGCAAAGGTCGTCGAATTGATAACCGAAGCCGGCGAACGGCCACGCGTAACCGGCGTAAAGTTGGCCAATGGCGAAAAGATCGCGGCACATGCGGTCGTGCTCGCGACTGGACACTCGGCGATGGATGCGCTGCACATGGCAGCAATGGCTGGGGCCAAGCTAGAAGCCAAAGGCTTTGCTATGGGCGTACGCGTCGAGCACCCTCAGCCCTGGCTGGACGCACATCAATACCGCGGCAAAAAGGACGAAGTCTCGCTTCCGGCCGCCTTCTACGAACTGTCTGCGCAAATACATGAGCGCGGGGTGTACTCCTTCTGCATGTGCCCGGGCGGCTGGATCGTGCCTAGTCACGCTCAGCCCAACACCCTGGTCGTAAACGGTATGAGCCTCTCAAAGCGCGACTCACCGTATGCCAACTCTGGCTTTGTAGTTGAAATCCAACCAAAGGATTGGTGCGGAAAACGCGGTTGGCGCTGGGGCTGGCCTGATGTGCTGAAGCGGGCGGCAGCGGTGTCCGATCATCCACTGCTACACGAAAGAGTCACTGACCCGCGCGGCGGCGATCCAATCGATGTAGCCGAAGGTCGTTTGCCAGTGCACCCTGATCTCGACCCTTTATTTGGTGTGCGACTACAAACTGCTTTGGAAACGCTGGCGGCACAAGCTGGTGGCGGAGGCAACAAAGCGCCAACACATCGCTGCGATCTGTTTGCTGCTGGTGAAGGCCCTGCCGACGAGCCAAATCCCACCAGCTACCTTCCTGGCCTGACTCCTGCCAATCTCTATGACGTTCTGCCGAAGGGTATCGCAAATCGATTAGCCGAGGGCCTTAAGATCTTCCAAGGCCAAATCCGCGGATTTGCAGGTCCACAAGGTCAGATGGTCGGCGTTGAAACGCGCACATCATCACCTGTCCGCATTGCACGTGTCGACAAAGGC
>JAKVCF010000093.1 GCA_022447335.1 Planctomycetota bacterium
ATCTGGTCTCGACCGGGACCGACAGAGATGCGTTCTATGGGAGCTCCCATCTGCTGCTCCAAGAAACGAACGTAGGTCTGACACGTTTCGGGAAGATCTTCAAAAGATCTAACCCTCGTAATGTCTTCGCTCCAACCCTGCAGTACTTCCTGGACCGGCTCCAGCCGCTCGAGCACCGCGCCATCAGCCGGAAACTCGGTCATCTCGTGATCCCCATCGCGATACGCCACGGTCACCGAAACTTCCTCGAAACCGCTCAGTACATCGAGATTGGTCAAGAAGATGCCATCCAGACCGTTGAGCCCACTGGAGTAGCGAGCCACCACGGCATCGAACCAGCCGCAACGGCGCGGGCGACCTGTCGTGGCGCCGTACTCGTTGCCAGCAGCGCGCAGGCACTCGCCCATTTCGCCATGTAGTTCGGACGGGAAAGGCCCTTCACCAACGCGAGTGGTGTAAGCCTTGGTAACCGCGTAACCACGTGACAATCCGCGAGCGGGGAAGCCGGTGCCACCGGAGATTCCCGCAATCCCCGTCCAAGACGAAGTTACGTAAGGATAAGTGCCGGCATCCAGGTCTAGCATCGTTCCTTGCGCGCCCTCAAACAGGATGCGTTTGCCATCCGCATCAGCCTGACGTAACAGCGCACCCCCATCGACGACCAAATCGCGGATGCGGTCGGCACAAGCCAGCGCTTGTTCGGCGAGGCCCTCATCGAACTCGGGCTTCTGCCCATAGACACGTTCGATCATCGCGCTCTTCTCGGCAACAGCCGCGCGCAAGCGACGACGGAAGTAATCAGGGTCCAGAAGGTCGGAGACACGTATGCCGGTACGCGCAACCTTGTCCGAGTACGCTGGACCAATACCGCGACCTGTAGTGCCAATACGCCCGTCGCCGCGCCACACCTCGGCTAGCCCATCAAGCTGCTGGTGGTACGGCAGGATTACGTGCGCACGTCCATCGATGCACAGCCGCTCGTGCACCGGCACGCCGCGCGCTTGCAAGCCATCTATTTCCTCAAGCAACGCAGCTAGGTTCACGACAACACCTCGTCCAATCAAGTTCACCTTGCCTTCATGCAAGATGCCACCCGGAATGAGGTGCAATACATATTTTTCTTCGCCAACGATAACGGTGTGCCCGGCGTTGTTGCCGCCGGCATACCGCGCGATGACATCAGCGTCGGCGGCCAATCCGTCGATGACCTTACCCTTGCCCTCGTCTCCCCACTGGAGACCGATGACGGCGGTGGAACTCATTGCGAAATGCGTGGATTTCGGGGGGAGGCACCGAAGCGCCGAAGCGCGGATTGTCCCATCGCCTCAGGGGAGTGCAAGTAGACCCGGCCAGGCCCCAGCCGCCACCGCCACAAAAGCGTCACCCCAGAGTTAGTAGTCAGGCGGGAAGTAGGCACCAAGTTCGTCCTGAAAATCCGGGATCCGCCACCGCGTGCGTGAAACCTCGTGCCAAGGCTCAATGAAAACGAACTTAGCGCCGTCCTCACCCTGCCGCCGCCAGACTACGGCCTTGAGACGCAGTACGGGGCCCGGAGGCTCCTCGTAATGGTTTTCTTGCTCCCAACCCTCATCGGGCAGACGGCACCAGAGATAGACCGAGAAGATGTCAGACTGGACGCCGATCAGCGCCTCGAATGCCTCACGCTGCTCCGCCTCGAGCCGATCTTCCCAGCCCTCAATGTTGGTCAGATCCTCCAAGTTACGGAAATATCGCGTTGGGACTTTTTCGTCTTCGCGAAAGATCGCTCGCTGGAGTTCGACGAGATTGAAATCTCGATCTTCGCCTTCTTGCTCCGCAAGAGTCTCTTCGTCGACCTCGTTGCGATAACGGAGAATCTGCTCAACAAAAAAACTAGGAAACTGGTCTGTCCGTAGCATGCCCTTGATCACTGACGGATGAGCTGTGTTGACATTAATCAGTTCACCGATCGCAGCAGGCGCTTCGAGAATATCATCCAAGCCACCCACTGGAGCGGTTAGCGAACTTCCCTCATCTGTTTCCGATTCATCTTCTCCAGAATCCTGCACGTCGGCCCCCGCGCCGACATCCGACAGATCATTCGCACTACCATCACCGACTTCGTTGAGTTCATCGGCACTGGGGGGATCGAAGTTAATGGTCGTGTAAATCGTGAAAACCGTTTCGATACCTGGCGCGATCCGATCGCGCGTGCGCACTTCGTCGTAAAAGACCTCTTCGGTAACCGACTCGAGAAGCAACATCTCTTCAAGCGAGTACGGCAGATAAAGCTCTTGGGTCAGCCCTGTCGCCTGCTCGGCATCTCCGCCACCAGATTCCGTGTCATTACCCGGGCGCGATGCCAACTCGGCCTCGGAGGCAAGCTGAGCAAGCAGAAGTGTCGAATGTCGCTGCGGCAAGGGGTACTCAAGGTCCCGCAAATCACCTTCGCACCACTCGATGAACTCTTCCAGAATCCGCTCGGACTCACGTGTGTCGAGGTCATCTTCGAAGTCCTCGCGCAGAAAATCGAGAATGCGTACGAAGCGCTCACGATTCTGCTCGCGGACTTCCTGGTCGGGGTGGAAAACGGACAGGATATTGAACTTCGAATTCTCGTCTTGGACGAATCCGTGCACTTCCATTTCGCCAATCGGGAAGCGCGTCGGACGCCACCAATCATCATTGCGGGAATCAGAGTTCGAGCCATCGTCTTCTTCCTCGCCCCCTTCGCCAGGATCACCCTGACCGCCAAGACCACTGACCAAGCCGTCGGCTCCCGCGACAGCCTCATCTTCAGCCCCGCCTGGCATGTCATCAGCAAGCATGCGCAGCAATTCTTCGGCTGAAACATCCGTCGCCGCACGCGTCATGCGAATGCGATCTGCCGAGTTCTCGGCGACACGATACGAAACCGAAGTACCGATCGTCAGCTGCGCGACTAGGGCATACGTGATCAAAATCACGAACAATGTCAGCAGCAAAATAACGCCGCCTTCGCGCGGTCGCACTGGACGCCGGATCATCCTTCGGCGAAGGGATCGAAGATATCCCCAAAGTCCTCGATCGAAGCCGCGCGAGTCTTGATGATCGGCGTAATGACGAAAAAGACCTCCGAAGTGGTCGTCTCAGTCGATCGGTAGCTGAACAACCACCCCAGAAGAGGAATCGACCCTAAGACCGGCACGCGCGATTCGAGTTCGCGCGTCTCATTTAACATCAAACCACCGATGACCACCGACTGCCCATCACGCACCGCTACTTCGGTCTTAGCCGAGCGGTCGGAGGTGACAGGCATGAAGACATCGGGGCCGATCGCTACTAGACGACCAGCGCGAGAGACCTGTGCATCGATAGCAAGGTGGATTGTGTCAGCGCCGAGCAGCGTGGGAAGCACATTCAGGTTCACACCGACATCAAGAAAGCCAACCGTCGCTGCGGTGTTGCCATTGGTGTTGATGCTCTTGAATTGCTGATAAGGAACCTTCTCCTTGGATGACAGCTGTGCTGCCGTTGAGTTGCGAGTGACAACGCGCGGGCGCGAAACAATGTCAGCACCTTCGATGGTACGAACCAGCTTCAAAAAGGCGTCGAGGATGTATGACTTATTGATAATCGCCAATTCAAACCCACCCCCAGCCGACGGGAATGGAAAGTCCGTATTAAATCCTCGCAAGAATGGGCCCGGGACCTGCACATCAGTGGGACTATCCCACAGACCGGTGTTCGGATCGATAATCGGGTTGCCATCCTCGTCCAGTCGCGGGTAGGTGAAAGGGTTGCCATCCCGAAGATTCTGGAAGGTGAGGTCCTGTATGCCACGCTCGAAAGCATCCGTATTCGACACTTCCACAATCTGCGCCTGGATCTCGATCTGTGGCGCCGAGTTGAAGTAGAGGTCCATGAACTCGAGGATCTCGCGAATATCGTCCTCGGTGCCAGTCAGCGCGATGATGTCCTCACGCGGCTTGAATGTTGGAGCAGACTGTTCCGGGGCAACAATCGGATTGCCCGACACTCCATAGCCTTTCTCTACTTTGATAATCGCAGGATTATCCTCGCGATTGAGACTCGGGCAGTTGCCCATCAGGACAGGCACTATGACCTCGTTAGCCGAGTTGAGCGGCACCGGAATCATCGCACGCAGCTTGCCATCAGTCTGAAGCAAGAAACGCACGAAGGGATACTGCTCCGACACATCCTGCGGGCGAACCTGAGCATTGTCGATTTTGCGTTCCTCAGCCTCTTCTTCAGCTAAGGCCACCGCCCCCGGGCCCGGCTGCTCAAAGGCTGGCCCGAAAGCCGAACAGCTTCCCCCTGCCAGAAGCAGAAGGAAGCTGAACAGGCTCAGCCAAACGGCTGAGGAAGCGGGCGAGAGGACAGAACGGATCAAGGGCTATGAACTCTGCCCGGGACCGAAACCCGGTTCTTAGAGCGATTCGATAATAGCGTCAGTGAGCTCTAAGGTCTTCACTCCCGAGACGCCACCTGTTTCGACTATGAGCTTGACGCCCTTATCCTGGGCGACTTTCTCGAGCGTCGCACGGTAGACCGCAGTAGCTTCTTCCATGAGCTGGATGTAGCGCGCAGACTCCTTCACGACTTATACCTTGACGATCGTCATGTACGCCGCGATTTGAAGGTAGACCTTCCTCGAGTTCACGACGCCGACCCTGTCCTTGCTCAAATCAACCTCGGCAAGCTTGCCGTAGCGGACTTTAGATGCGTCGACTTTGGCCTTTTCAGGTTCCTGCGTAAGGACCGGAGAGCTGAAAACTGCAGACCCCCACCCCAAAGCCGAGGCGGTGGCGGCAAGCGTCAAAGCGGCGAGCGCGATGGCTGTGATGCGAAACATGATGATTCCCCCATCGGCTAGTCTAGGTAGACAACGCTCCAATGGAAGCATATATGAGGCAAAAAAAGGCGGTTTCCGCTTATTTTAAGCGGCTTTTCGAGCTGACTCAGGTCAACCACAAGATGTAGTCTCGAATTGCTGCAGGGTGACCCGATTCCGGGTCACCCTGCATGGGAGAAACTCTGCTTCTTCCCGATTTTTGCGAAAATCTAGTCGGCAAATGCCGAACCAGAGCGGTCGCCGCGGCCTCGATCACCGCGATCCCGGCCACGTCCGCCACGATCGTCATCGCGATCACGCCCACGACCCCGACCACCACGGTCACGGTCGCGATCCCGGCCTCCGCGGCCGCCACGGTCACGATCGCGACCACCGCCCGAAGGGCGCTGAGCCGAAGCAATCGCTTCCGGACGCTCCTCCTCGGGTAGCAGAGCCACCCGGCGGCTGAGACGAATCTTGCCCGATCGCTCGTCGATGTTGACCACCACAACGGCAACCAAATCCCCTTCCGAGCAGACATCGCCGACCTCCTCAACACGACCCGCATCGAGCTCAGAGATGTGAACCATCCCTTCGCGGCCACCGCCCAAATCGACAAAGCAGCCGAAATCTTTGACCGAGGTCACCTTGCCTTCGATGTACTCGCCGATCCCGATTTCACGAGTCTGCTGGCGAATCAGCTCAATGCAAGCATCCACCTGCTCTTCCGGCGAACCCGAAACCTGCACATTGCCGTCATCATCAAGGATGTTGACATTGACGCCAAAGTCTTCCTGAAGTTGACGGATGTTGGCACCCTTCGGGCCAATCAAGAAGCCGATCTTCTCGGAGCTAATCTTGATCGACTTGTTGCACGGAGCGTACGGCGAAAGGCTCTCGCGCGGACCTGCCAGTGCCTTGGCCATTTCATCCAGAATGTGCAGTCGACCCTGACGGGCCTGCTCGAGTGCCTCGTTGAGGATCTCGGGGTTCAGGCCCTGCAGCTTGATGTCCATCTGCAACGCAGTGATGCCATCGCGGGTACCTGCGACCTTGAAGTCCATGTCACCATGATGGTCTTCCGAACCCAAGATGTCAGTGAGCACGGCATACTCATCGCCCTCCTGGATCAGACCCATCGCGATGCCCGCGACTGGAGCCTTGACAGGCACACCAGCATCCATCAGTGACAGCGAACCGCCGCAGACTGAAGCCATCGACGAAGAGCCGTTAGATTCGGTGATATCTGAGACGATGCGAATGGTGTAAGGGAAATCCTGATGGTCTGGCAGCATCGGGCGCAGTGCACGCTCCGCCAGGGCACCGTGGCCCAACTCACGACGCGAAGTACCGCGTAGCGGCTTCGCTTCGCCAGTACAGAACGGCGGGAAGTTGTAGTGCAGGTAGAACTTCGACTTGACTTTCTCTTCGTTAAGACCGTCTAGGAACTGCTCGTCGTCACTCGAACCCAAGGTCGAGGTAACGATGGCCTGCGTCTCACCGCGGGTGAACAGCGCAGCCCCGTGCACACGAGGCAAGAACTGTGTCTCGATTTCGATCGGACGCACTGTTTTGGTGTCACGTCCATCGACGCGAGTACCGCGCAGAGTCATAAGGCGCTCGACACGATTCATCGCAGCCTTGGCCATACTCTTGGCCTCAGAAGCAGCTGCCGTGAACTCGTCACTTGCAGCGTCCATACCATCGGTAGCGTCAGCTACGGACTGTGCAACCCAGCCATCGATAGCTGCGTAGCGTTCAAACTTGCCCTGCGTAAGCAGGACATTCTTGATCGCGTCAAAGCCAGATTTCTCGATGACCGCTTCAATTGCGGCAGAATTGTCCACTGGAGCTTCGACTTCGGACTTGGCCTTGCCGACCTTATCGCGCAGCTCCACACACATATCGCAGATCTCGCGAATCACTTCGTGTCCAGCAGCAAGCGCGCTAACGACTTCGCTATCAGGGATCTCTTGGGCACCGGCCTCGACCATGCAGACCGAGTCCATAGTGCCCGACATCATCAGGTCAAGCCTGTTCTGATCCGACTCGACAATCGATCGAGTTGGGTTGACGAGAATGTTGCCATCAATCCAGCCGAGACGAATCGCCGACATCGGACCTTCGAAAGGAATGTCCGAGATGTGCAGAGCGGCCATGCCGCCGATCATCGACAGCACTTCCGGCTCATTCTCCTGATCGTAGGAGAGTACGGCGCCCATGACCTGGACTTCGTTGCCGTAGCCCGCAGTAAACATCGGGCGCACCGAACGGTCGAGCAAACGCATAGCCAGCACCTCTTTGGTGGTGGGACGCGCTTCGCGCTTGAAGAAGCCACCCGGGATCTTGCCGGCAGCGAAAGTCTTCTCGCGGTAGTCAACCGTCAGAGGAAAGAATGGCAGGTCACGCGGACCGCCGTCGACGGCCGTGGACATAACCACAGTCTCGCCGTAGGTAACGATCACCGAGCCGGAGGCCTGCTTGGCCACCCAACCGGTCTCGAGAGTGAGGGTGCGGCCACCGATCTCACGAGAGACCGAGACCACGTTCTTGTTTTTCGAAAGAGTCATTTTCCGCTTTTCCGCAGTGTGTTCCGTTTCCTACTCGCAACTTTGCTGCAGGATCGGTGCTTACGGTTTGTCTGCACCGGAAGCGCGAACGAGCTCGGAACTTGGCTCATCGCGCATGTTGCAAGCCCCCTGGCTCACAACGAGAACGGGGGCCGCCGTAGCGGCACCCATGCTTGCCTTAGTGACGGATACCGAGTTTCTGGACGATAGCCTGATAACGCCCGGTGTCCGACGACCGCAAGTAGTTGAGAAGCTTGCGGCGTTTGGCGACCATTGCCACCAGACCGCGCGTCGTCGACCGATCCTTGCGATGCTTCTTGAGGTGTGCGGTGAGGTTCGAGATGCGAGCCGTAAGTACGGCAACCTGAACTTCAACCGAGCCGGTATCGCCCGACTGACGGGCATTTTCGGCAATGAGAGCGGCTTTCTCCGCTTTATTGACAGACATAGTTTTCCTTCCTTGAGGGTCAGTTGTGGCCGCATGCCGGAACTTTTCCGGGGACAGACCTGCGCCTCATACCCAGACTCAAGGACGTCCAGGACAGAGGTCGGAGGGGGATTGTATCAGTTTTGGCCAAAAGCGGGCTAGCACCCATTCAAATCGGACGGCGACGGCAGCATCGCTACCCATTCAACCGGCCAACGCCCTGTAAATGTCCTCCGCACTCGGATTCACGACTAACTCACAGTCCCCTAGGAGATTGCCCTACTTGTAAAGACGCATTTGTACCCCTCCGCGTGCTCGGGCAGGAGGCCCAGCCTCGCGTAGCGCACACAACGAGAGCTAGCAAACCGCTTGCCCGCCAGCACAAATGCTAGCCATTAATTCGTAATCGTGCGCCCGCTAGAGCGTGTGCGAGCTTCCCAATCGCGATCGAAGACACGGAAGAAAAAGCCGTGTTCAGTGAAACCGGCCGACATGTGGAAGGCCTCGACAAACATCGTCCAGACTGCGTCCACGTTGTCATCGAGCGGGGAGCTGTCCAAACTCGGAAAAGGTGGGTCACCCGAAGCACGCAGGCTCGCTGGCACCCACAGATCCCATTGCACATCGCCATCATCAAGCGTCACCGCGTAGTAACCAGGAGCGCCCTCGAGAGTAAGCGAATCACGGAACTGCAGAGGGGTCCCGGCAATTGCACCCGGATCGACCCCGGAGGTTTGTACCGTAGGTACATTGGCCGGCCAGGCCAATGTGTTCGGCCCGACCTCGCTGGCATCACGCACGCGCGACAACACCGTAGCACCAGAAGAAAACTGGATTTCTCCCATGAGATCCACCTCGAGATCGGCGAAGGCTTGGCCCGTGTAGTTAGCAGCGGCCTGACGCAACTCATCAGTCACCGAGATCGTCGAGGAAGTCGCTCCACTTCCTGAACCAAAGTCTTCTCCGACTGCAAGAACCGCCGGCCCAATCAGACCAGGAATAGTTGTTACCGCTGAGGTACGCAAATCATCCTCACCAGCAGTTGCCGGGAAACTCAACGGAAAGTCCACCCGCGCCGCTGTGCTCAACTCCGCCATATCGAAAGATGGAGCTGCAGCCACGGTGCTAGCACTGAAGGGATCGACAATAATGCGCGGGTCCTGCGCAAATTGGGAGAAGGGTGCCGTTCCGCTTAAACGGAAGAAGCCGGCGAACCACCCGGGTCGATCGGCGCTC
>JAKVCF010000094.1 GCA_022447335.1 Planctomycetota bacterium
TCTCGGGTCTATGCCGAGCGTCGCTTCCTTGGAGAAGGGGGAGTACTACGGTCATCCTCGCAACGCTTTCTGGCCGTTGATGGCAGAGTTATTCGGGTTCGAGGCAAAGAGTGCTTACGCGGGTCGAGTGCGCGCTCTCACTCAGTCAGGAGTGGCCGTCTGGGATGTGTTGCAGTCGTGTCAACGCGAGGGTTCCCTGGATTCAGCGATTGACCGGACGAGTGAGGTCGCGAACGATTTCGTTACACTCGTCCACGAGCGGCCCAGCTTGCGGCACGTGGTATTGAATGGGCGAAAGGCTGAGCAAGTCTGGAAGCGTGCCGTTGCCGGCAGTCTCGATCTGCCGACCACAGTTCTGCCTTCGACTAGCCCCGCTATGGCGGCCCTGGACTTCGCGGGGAAACTCGCGCAGTGGCAGGTGGTACGCGAGCTCGCTGCGGGCCGCTAGGCTGATCCCATGTCTGCACTGCAGCCACTCCTTGGTATCGCCGCACTGCTTGGCATCGGTTGGTTGCTTTCGCTCGACAGGCGCTCGGTGCGCTGGCGACCGGTGTTGGTGGGGATCGCACTGCAGTGGTTGTTGGCACTGCTGGTGCTCCGCACGCCGCTTGGCCAACGCTTCTTCGATGCCGCGCAGACCTTGTTCAAGAATCTGATCGAGCTGGCTAAGCAGGGCGCGAAAGAGGTGGTGGGCTCTGCCGGGCTCGGACTTGACGGAGGAGCTCCGCTTTTTGGGTTGCTGATCTTCGTGACGGTGGTCTTCTTTTCGTCGCTGTTTGCAATCCTGCATCACCTTGGCGTGGTGCGAATGATCGTCGGCGGCATGGCGCGAGCTATGGCCAAGCTGATGCGCACGAGTGGTGCCGAGTCGACGAGTGCCGCCGCGAATATTTTTGTCGGGCAGACCGAGGCGCCGCTGCTTGTGAAGCCCTATCTCCCGACTATGACACGCAGCGAAATCGGCGCGATCATGACTGTTGGCTTCGCCACAGTGGCGGGGGGTGTGTTTGCGCTCTACGTCGGGATGCTGCAGGACAAGGATCCGGAAATCGCCGGCCACCTGCTTGCGGCGACGGTGATGTCGGCGCCGGTTGGCTTGGGCTTTGCCAAGCTGGTTTTCCCCGAGACAGAAGAGCCAGAGACTCTCGGCCGTGATGTTTCGCAGCCCAAGTCTGGCTACGCCAACCTGGTAGACGCCGCGGCAACCGGTGCCTCGGACGGCATGCGCCTCGCGCTCAACATCATCGCCATGCTAGTCGCCTTCCTGGCTCTACTTGCGGTGGTCAATGCGATTCTGGATTGGATGCGACCAGGTTCCAGTCTCGAGGGCATTCTCGGCACGCTGCTCGCGCCGCTTGCATGGCTGCTGGGTGTTCCCGCAGATGAAGCGCGTCAGGTGGGCAGCTTACTCGGCGTCAAAGTCGCGGTGAATGAGTACATCGCCTACGGACAGCTGATGGCGGATGACTACGACGCACTGAGCGACCGCTCGCGACGCATTGCGTCCTATGCCTTATGCGGCTTCGCCAATTTCAGTTCGATTGCGATTCAGATCGGTGGCTTGGGAGCGATGGCGCCGGAGCGTCGCCCCGAAATTACGCGCTTGGGCGTGCGTGCGATGGCCGCGGGTGCATGCACGAGCTTCGTAACCGCCGCCACCGCAGCTATTTTCCTGACCTAACGCAGAGTGGTCATCTTCGAAGGGTCGGCCGCGCGCGACCACCAGCCGCCGTCGAAGGAGTAGTTGCGGGTCTCGTGCGCCGGGCCCGTATCCTGGGGTCGTGAGCGCAGAGCAGTCGAAGATCACGGGCCTAGCTGCGGCACTGGCTGAAACTCTGGGGGACGCCCCGGAGGTCGCAGTTGTTTTGGGCTCCGGCTGGAAACAGCAAGCGGCCGGCCTTCTTAGCGAGCCGCAAGCGGTGGCCTGCTCCGACCTCCCTGGCTGGCCGACCCCTCGGGTTGCTGGGCACAGTGGAGAACTGATTCTTGGAACGGTCGCGGGGCGACGCGCCTTGCTGTGCGGCGGGCGTATCCACAGCTACGAGGGCTATCCCGCGGCTGACTTGGTGCGTGGGGTCAGGGCCCTCGCGGAATGGGGGACGAGTTCCCTCCTACTGCTCAACGCTGCCGGCAGTCTGCGCGAGGACTTGCCGCCGGGCAGTCTGGTGGCGCTGCGTGATCACATCAACTTCGGAATTCCTAGCCCTCTGCGCGCGGACCAGACCGCGGATGGGTCGGTCGAGTTTGTTGACTTAGTGGATCTCTACGAGCCGGCGTGGCGCGAAGCCCTGCGTGCCACCTGCCCAGATGTGGAGGAGGGGGTCTATGCCGGCTTGCCCGGCCCCAACTATGAGACTCCTTCGGAAATTGCGATGCTATCGCGACTTGGAGCGGACTTGGTAGGAATGAGCACAATCCCGGAGGCTATCGCAGCCCGTGCCGTGGGCCTGCCCGTGATGGCAATGTCGATGGCGACGAATCTTGGCGCCGGCCTTGAGGGCAGTCGACCTAGCCATGGTGAGGTGCTCGATACTGCGGCGGAATATGGAGGCCGTGCTGCGGAAGTGCTTGCGGCAGCGGTTGCCGCCGCACCGCAACGCTAGAATCTTTAGCTTGCGCGATCGTGCAAGGCAGCGAAATAGCGCTGGAATCCCCAGCTTTGCAGCCTATGCATATGCGCTTGTCCCCATCAACTGAAGAGAATCATGGCCGTCCTCGTTACCAAGGAAGCTCCCGACTTCAAAGCCCAAGCCGTCATGCCAGACGGTTCGTTCCAGGAAATAAGCCTGTCGGACTATCGCGGCAAGAAAGTCGTCCTGTTCTTCTACCCACTCGACTTTACCTTCGTTTGCCCGTCTGAGATTATCGCCTTTGACCACCGCACCGCTGAGTTTGAAAAGCGCGGCGCTGTCGTTTTGGGATGCTCGGTCGATAGTCACTTTTCGCACCACGCGTGGCGCAATACCGCAGTGGATAACGGCGGCATCGGTCAAGTCAATTTCCCGCTGGTTGCCGACATCGACAAGAACATCGCCCGTGACTACGACGTGTTGTTCAATGAGTCGATCGCTCTACGCGGGTCTTTCCTGATTGACGAAAAAGGTGTTGTCCGCCATCAAGTTGTCAACGATCTGCCACTCGGCCGTAATGTCGACGAAATGTTGCGTATGGTTGATGCTCTCGACTTCCACGAGAAGCACGGAGAAGTCTGCCCAGCAGGCTGGCAAGAAGGTCAGGCTGGCATGACGCCCTCGGCCGAGGGCGTTGCCTCCTACCTGTCTGAGAACGCCTCGGGCCTCTAGGCCCCCCGCCCCTCGCATCTAAGCCCCGCCTTTTTGGCGGGGCTGTCTTTTTCTAAGCGCTCTCTTGGGATCGCTGTCCCCTTTGTATTAGATTGAAAGTATGAAGATTTATACCCGAGGTGGCGACCAGGGCGAGACTTCGTTGTTTGGAGGCGGGCGCGTTCTGAAGGATCATGCACGCATACACGCTTACGGCGAGATCGACGAACTAAATTGCGTTTTCGGTTGGTGCATCGTGGCTTCGGATCAAGTGGCCATGACTAGCTGTCTACGCCGAGAGTCAAGCCGACTCTTTACGCTTGGCGCACACCTTGCCACTCCACCTGATGCTGGCGAGTCACGTAAGCGCTTGCCGGTATGGCCATCAGAAGCGGTGGCGACCCTGGAGGGTGAGATTGATGAATGGGGGGAAGTTCTCGAGCCTCTCAAGAACTTCGTCTTGCCGGGTGGCGCAGAACTCGCGGCTCGCCTGCATATAGCTCGGTCAATCTGCCGCCGTGCTGAGCGTTGGATAGTCGCACTGCGTGATGCCGAAGGATCCGATGCTATAGATTCCGACCTTCTGCGCTATATCAATCGACTTTCGGATTGGCTTTTCACGGCTGCTCGGATGGCCAACTTACAAGCTGAGGTTGTTGAGGAACCCTGGGTTCCGCGAGAGAGTGAGTAAGCCTCGGGTGAGGGAGTTAGTCAGCCATGGCGATGCGGTGCGCAGCATCGTCGATAGCCAGCTGAAGTTCTCCGCTATGTAGTGCAGCTTCGGTGACATATCGCCCGGCTTCAATGAGTTCGTCGCTTCGCTGAAAATCGAAAAGGCCGACCCCGCGAAGGGCGGGAATCAGTGCATAGTCAGCTGGATGAGCTTTCAACTGGAAGCTGGCGAGGTGAAACTGCAGGTGCGCGATGCTATCCGAGAGCGTTGTGAAGAGCTTGGGATCCTTTGCCGTATCACTCTCACTCGATGGAGCTAGTGCCTCGAATGCCTTATTGACAGCCGACTGCCCGCTAGAATTTACGTTGACCGCGAGTACTGGGTAGTTGTCAATGGAACGCGCGGCTAGAACTGGTACCGGAGTGGAAACACCTCCGTCCACTAGCCACTGGCCATCCATGAGTACCGGAGTAAAGAAGCCAGGGATTGCGTAGCTTGCGTGCATGGCCTGAGCGAGGTCGCCATTCGTAATTCGCACTTCAAGGCCTTCTGTCAACTCAGTTGCGACCGAGATGAAAGGGGTATTCAGCTCCACAATTTTCTTTGACCCGGAGATTTGGCGAAGAAGCGTCTCGATGCGATGGCCACCCATTAGCCCGCGAGTCGGAATGCGCAAATCGAGCAGGCGTGCAAAGCGGCCGATATCGAGCTGATCGAGGAACTCTTCGTATTGAGATAGCTGCCCTGCGCAGTAGAGCCCTCCAATTATGGATCCAATGCTCGTGCCGGCGATTCCGCGGATGCGGTATCCAGCGTTCTCCAATGCACGAATCACGCCGACGTGCGCAATGCCTCGGGCGCCCCCTCCTCCGAGGGCAAGAATAATGTCGCGTTGTTTCACTATGCGGTGGGAGGAATTTTGTGAAGCCGGTTCAATCTTAAGGCGCTAGATCGGTTGTGTGTTGGCAATGAATCCGACGACCTGCCTATCTTTGCACATTGAGCGGTCTATGCGTTTTTCGGGAGATGGGTATCCTGGAGGCTCATGTCGTCGCTGCCAGACCTGTTCGAAGAGATCGTGCGGATGCGCCGTGCGGGCGAGCCTGCAGCGCTGTGTACGGTGCTTCTCGCGCGTGGAAGCACCCCAGGTAAGGACGCCATGAAAATGTTGGTGCGTGGCGATGGGTCCATCCTTGGATCGGTTGGTGGCGGTTGTGTCGAGGCCGATGCCATTCAGATGGCGCTCGAAGTTATTTGCACGGACCGCGCGCAAACTCAGAGCTTTCGACTGACGCAGCGAGACCTCCCAGACTCGGGGCTGATCTGTGGAGGTCAGGTGACCATTTTGGCTGAGCCAGTGGTTCCACCGGTTCTTGTGCTTTTGGGTGGAGGGCATGTTTCTTCAGCTGCGACGCGAGTTGCCAAAGAATGCGGTCTCCGTGTCGCTGTCTGCGACACGCGCGAGGACTATGCAAATCCGACAGTGCATCCCCAAGCAGATGAATGCTTTGCGGGCACCTGGCACGACGCCATCGCGCGCTATGCCCCAGCTCGGCACCATTACCTAGTCATTGTGACGCGGGGCCACAAAGACGACGCGGACGCGCTTCGGGCGGTTTGGGAGCATTGTTGCGAGCCCAAATATCTAGGCATGATTGGATCGAAGGCGAAGAAAGTGACATTGGACAAGATCCTTGCTGACGAAGGTGTCGACCCCTCTTGGTTGGCAGGAGTTCGGACACCGATCGGACTTCCAATCGGAGCGAAGGCTAGCGGCGAGATCGCGGTGTCTCTAGTAGCCGAGTTGGTCCAGCTGAGGCGTCTCGGGTCCGGGGAACCGAGCGAGCCCAGCCACGAATCGGGTCACCCAGTGACCGTTTGACGCTATTCCGGGGCGAGGGATATCCTGTTTGGCCCTCCTAACGGCCCCAGCCGTCTTACTGATCCCCATGATCACAGCATTTACCGCTACTCTTCTGCTCGCCGTGGCCGCGCCCCAAGAGGTCGAGCTCGAGCTGACCAACGGCAAGATTCTCAAGGTTCGCGCCGTGAAGTCAGAGTCGTACCAAGAGGTGATTTACACCACGTCGTCCGGCGGTGAGAGCCGGAAAGACGCTAGTGAGGTCCTTGAGGTGCGTCACGATTTGTCGGCCAAGATGTTGGATGACTACGCGGCTTCCATCGAGGCGATGGACACCGGAGAATTTGGCAAGGCTGCGGCCATCCTTGACACGGTGCTCGCAGACGATCGTCTGATGGAGCGTGCGCGCTATGCCTGGGTTAAGCAGCATGCTCTTTTCCGCAAGGCGCGTTGTCAGTTCGCTATGGCCGATGCGGCAGGCGTCTCCGGGACCGTTGATGCTCTGATTGCCCAAGTTCCGGCAACCTTCTTTTACGCTCAAGCGCTCATGCTGAAGGCTCAGATCCTCGCGATTTCGGGTAAGGATAGTGATGCGAAGGCGGTCTTTAATCAGCTCAGCTCGGACGTGTCTGCGAAAGATCTTCCCGAGCGTTGGGCGCGTGAGGCAGAGCTCGGGTTGGCCCTCCTGGACAAGGGTGGAGATGCCAAAGTTCGTGAACGCAAACTAGCTGGGCTGGCTGAGAAGAACTCAGGCAAGTTTCCGACCGTGGCGAGTCGTGCTAACGTGGAAATCGGCAATGTCATGGTTGAAACCGGTGACTACGATAAAGCGCAGCTTTTCTTCGAGCGCATTGTGAAGGGTGGTCAAGCGGATAGCACTACGATGGCTTCGGCTTACTCGGGTCTTGGAGACTGCTTCTACTTCCGCGCGGTTGCTATGGAAAATGCCTCAAAGGAAGATCGCCGGGAGCAGTTCGAGCGTGCGGCTCTACATCATCTGCGAGTCATCACGATGCACAAAGATGCGATTCACCTAGTCCCGCGTAGTCACTATTTCGCAGCACAGGCTCTGCGCCAGATGAATACGTCAGATACCGCCTCTCAAGGCAACCAACTTGCTTCGCGTCTGCGCCGTCTCTACCCACAATCATCGTGGTGGGAGCGCCTGAAGCGTGAGTGGAACCTGCGCTAGACTTTCCACCGCTTACTTTCTGAGCGAGGTCGGCTTTCTCAGGCCAGTGTGTTTGGTTGAGTGGCCATCTCTGCGATTACGAAAGCAATTGCCAGGTTATCCGTGTGGCTGATTGAAAGTCGCATTGAAGAGATCCCTTCTTTCTGTGCGAGTTCTTTTGCAACGCCGTGCAGCTTCAGTTTTGGGGCGGTCTTCCCATCACTAATGACCTCGAAGTCGCAGAAGCTAACTCCTCCGGTCCAGCCCGTGCCCAATGCCTTCATGCCAGCTTCTTTGGCCGCCATCCGTGCGGCGTAATGCATGGCGGGCTGCTTTCTGCGCTGGCACTCCTGTTGTTCGGCAGGGGTGAACATGCGGTCTAGCATTGATTGACCCCCGCGCTCAAGGCTGGCCTCTAGGCGGGCGATCTCGACTAAATCCACCCCAACGCCGGGCATTCCTTCGGGCATCCGCATGACCATTGCAGCGGAGCATAGCACGACAGGTGCAGTGAGCTACTCGGTGAGGCACAATAGGTCAATCCATGGTTGCAGCCATCCTCGACGGGCTGAATCGAGCTCAACATGAAGCTGTGGTCCACGAAGGTGGACCTCTTCTCATCCTCGCGGGAGCAGGGACGGGAAAGACGCGCACTATTACGCGCCGAGTCGGGTACCTAGTTTCGCATCTAGGGGTACACCCTGGGCGCATTCTTGCAATCACGTTTACCAACAAAGCGGCTCGTGAGATGCGTGAGCGCATTTCGGAGTGGGTCCCTGAGCCTGGGCTCTGGGCCGGGACTTTCCACGCTACGTGCGCGCGCATGCTGCGCATGGATGCCGAGGTCGTTGGCCGTACGCGCAACTTCACGATCATGGATGTCGATGACCGACGTCGGCTTCTGCGCCAGTTAATCAAGGATCAAGGCTGGGATCCCACGGTCTATCGTCCGCGCAAGTTTGAGCAGTTCATCTCGAACTGGAAGCAGCAGAGTTTTGATCCGCGACAGGCTGCCGATAATGCATCTCTCTACGGCATGGAGGAGGAGCGTGCCGCACTCATTTACGAGAAGTACGAGGAGCAGTTGTTCAAGCAGGATGGGCTCGACTTCGACGACTTGCTACTCCAGGGAGTTGAACTCGTGCGCAAAGATCGCGATGGCGCACGCCGATGGGCTGATCGTTTTGAGCACATCCTGGTCGATGAATACCAGGACACCAACGAACTGCAGTACAACTTTGTGCGCATGCTCTCGGCGGCTCACAACAACCTCGCAGTCTGCGGCGACCCGGATCAGTCGATCTACCGTTGGCGAGGCGCCGACATCGGCAACATTCTTCGATTTGAGCAGGACTTCCCCGGTACCCGGGTGATACGGCTCGAGCAAAACTACCGCTCGGTCGGCAATGTGCTTAAGGCGGCCCAACATGTCATCAAGAACAACCGGTCGCGCAAGGAAAAGGACCTCGTGACCGATCGTGAGGAGGGTGGACCTCTTCGCTTGCTTGAGGCGGCGACGGAAGAGGATGAAGCCATCGATATTGCGCGCACGGTCGATCGCTGGATCGAGGCGGGGACCCGAGCCAGCGAGGTGGCGGTTTTCTACCGCACCAATGCATGCTCGCGATCACTTGAGGCAGCCTTTGCCCGGTTTCAGATTCCGTATCAGGTTGTCGGTGGACTCTCTTTCTTCGAGCGTCGCGAGGTCAAGGACCTGCTCGCCTATGCACGGATGGTCGTGAATCCGCGTGACGAAGTGTCGGCCTTGCGCGTCCTGAATGTGCCGCCGCGCGGAATTGGTGACACCAGCGTGGGACGAATCCGCGCTGCAGCGAAGGAGCATGACGAGTCGGTACTCCAGGTGCTGCGCCGTGAAGAAGTGCGCGGTGCTTTGCGAGGCCCCGCGAAGAAGGGGGCACTCAACTTCCTCAAGGTCGTGTTCGACCTGGGCGAGAAACCCGAAAG
>JAKVCF010000095.1 GCA_022447335.1 Planctomycetota bacterium
CACTTTGGCTCCGACATTGTCAGCGTTGCCGCGCTGATCCCAGCCTCATTGGCGCCCCTGCCTTGAGGCACGGTGCCGACATGCTTCAGCCGATCGCCTCAGTCCACCCATTGCTGAGCTGCAGGCTTTGTACATCAAGGGCATGAAACCAGATGGCTCGCCCGGTTGCCGATGCGGGGATAGGCAGTGCTAGCTCACCGGCGCCTTCAGCATTTGCAATGATTGTTGGTAGTGTGCGTACGGGGAGACTTAGTAGTAGATCTCCTATGCGCGTCGGGATCGGGCCTGGTCCGCGCAGCGAATATGCTGACCAGATAGTGCCTAGTGGTGTGGCGCCTATAACTGTGAGGCGAGCAAGCTGCCCTGCGACGAGCGATTGCACCTCCAGCGCCGGTGCAAGGCCGACTCGCTCGACATAGAGCTCGAGGAAAACGACATTGCCCTGTCTGGCCGTGGTTTCGATTTCTACGCGGTCAAAGTCCCCGCCTGACATGGCATAGAACTGTGGCGTGCATTGCAGTTGCACAGTACTTACATATTGCGTCACGAAGCTTCCGTTGCGGAAGAAGCTCAGTGTTAGCGTGTCTCCCCAGTCACCGGCCATGAGTCCGAATTCCATTGCCGGGCCAGAGAATTCCAGCGCTAGTGCAAAACTGTCGAAAGCACCGCCGCCGCGGCCATTGATGATGCGTGGTTGTGTGCCACCTGATCCCGGTTCGGCGGCAAGTGCGTACCCGCAGGTTTGTAGGTTGTAGGTTCCGCCGCTAGCAGCGGTTGGCCGGAGCCAGAGGTCGGCAAGGTTGGCCCCACCATTGCTGCCAGCAGCGTGCAGGGCCAGGAGATCGGTATTGCCCACAGGGAGGGCATCCATATCGATCTCGGAGTAGGGGCGGGTGAGGGCTGGGATTTCGGTCACCGTCTGCGCGCTTGCGGGGGCGGCAAGGGCGAGAAATAGTGAGGTGACACGGAGCCGGCGCATACCCCTTTATGGTCGGTCGGGGGGCTGATTGGAAGGGAGAATCCGCTCCTCCTTGGCGCGTCTACCCTCTGTGGCGGCGGCTTCAATGTAATCGACAGCTAAGCTGAGGCAGAGGGCCCGGACGAGGCCGCAGGCGCGGTTACAATCTGGGCAAGCCATGACTGCACTCGTCGGCATCATCATGGGATCTCAGTCTGACTGGGAAACCATGCAACACGCGACCGAGATGCTTGAGCAACTCGGCGTCCCTTACGAAACCGAAGTCGTTTCAGCGCACCGCACGCCTGACAAGCTGTTCGCGTATGCTTCGTCGGCGGCGGAGCGCGGCATCGAAGTCATCATTGCGGGCGCGGGCGGCGCAGCTCATCTGCCGGGCATGGTGGCTTCTAAGACAGCCTTGCCCGTGCTGGGAGTTCCGGTTCAATCGCGTGCGCTGAACGGCATGGACTCACTGCTGTCTATTGTGCAGATGCCGGCGGGGATTCCGGTTGGTGCCCTAGCGATTGGCAAGGCAGGAGCAGCGAATGCCGCGCTGCTTGCAGCGTCGATCTTGGGCACTCACCGTGCCGATTTTCGCGCTGCGGTGGAAGAGTTTCGGTCGGCACAAACCGAGCGCATCTTGGCCCATCCTGACCCGCGGCCCAGCGAGTAGTCGATGCGCGTTGGAGTGCTTGGCGGAGGTCAACTGGCTCGCATGATGGCGCTGGCAGGGCACCCGCTGGGACTTGAGTTTGCTTTCCTGGATCCGTCGGCGGACGCTTGCGCCTTCCCGCTCGGACATGCATTACATGGGGCTTACGACGATCCGGCGAAGCTCGATGAGCTCGCTGACTTTGCCGATGTAGTCACCTTTGAGTTTGAAAATGTGCCAGCTGCGGTCACTGATCGGCTGAGTGCGCGCGTGCCGGTTTATCCGCCTGGTGGGGCGCTCGCAGTGGCTCAAGATCGCTTTGTTGAAAAGACTCTCTTCCGGGAGTTGGGTATCGACACGGCGGATTTTCGCGCAGTCGACTCGGAAGTAGATCTTGCCGCGGCGGCGGAAGAGCTTGGCTATCCCTTGGTGCTGAAAACCCGGAGTGAGGGCTATGACGGGAAGGGTCAGCAGGTCGTACGATCAGCCGAGCAGCTTGCGAGCGCATGGCAGGCTATTGGTGGCCGCCCTCTGATTGCTGAGGCCTTCGTCTCCTTTACACGCGAAGTTTCAGTTGTGGCAGTGCGTAGCCGCGATGGCGAGGTGCACTGTTATCCGCTGGCGGAGAATCAGCATGAGGATGGGATCCTCACGGTGTCGCGCAGTCAGCCTGCTGACCTGATTGAAGGCGCTGCCCAAGATGCTGCGCAGAGACTGCTGACCCACCTCGAATACGTCGGCGTGCTCGCACTTGAGCTGTTTGACTGTGGAGGTGAACTGCAGGCGAATGAGTTTGCGCCGAGGGTGCACAACTCGGGCCATTGGACCATTGAAGGTGCGACGGTGAGCCAGTTCGAGAACCACCTGCGGGCGGTCTGTGGCCTACCGCTAGGGGCGACTGACGCACGCGGCCGCGTAGCTATGTTGAATCTCATTGGACAGTTGCCTCCAGTCGCCCCCTTGCTCTCTTTGCCAGATGTACACGTACACCTTTACGGTAAGCGGGCGCGTCCGGGGCGTAAGATCGGGCACCTCACAACTTGGGCCGAAGATGAAGCGACACTTGCGGATCGATTTGCCGAGGTTTGTACTCACGTTGGACGCGAGCCGGCTTCGGTAGGCTAAGTCATGGCTTTATCGACTTTGATGCATGATGGCGCCGGCATCGCTGGGGGCTTTGCCAGTGGTATTCTTCATCCACTGACCGGGCCTGATCATCTCGCAGCAATGGTTGCGGTTGGACTATGGGGCGCTTTCCTGGGTATGCCAGCCATTTGGCTACTCCCTGTGGTTTTCCCACTGGTGATGGTAGTGGGCGCTGCACTTGGCCTCGTTGGCGTAGCCGTCCCTGGAGTAGAGGTCGGCATTGCGCTGTCGGCAGTGGCTTTGGGCGCCATGGTCGCAATAGCAGCGAAGCCACCACTGCCCTTCGCCGCGGCTTTGGTGGGTCTTTTTGCCATTTTTCATGGTCATGCTCATGGAACTGAGTTGCCGGATTCGGCCAATGCCCTCGCCTACAGCCTTGGGTTTGTGCTTTCGACCGGCGCGCTACATCTAGCCGGTATCGGCTTAGGATTTATGGTTAACAAGCCCGGTGGGCATAACTTCGTGCGCACCTGTGGAGCACTGATTGCGCTCACTGGTCTAGCCTTTCTTTTCGATTGGCTCTAGAGTCATGCTATTGATGCTGCATAACCCAATCGAGGGCATCGGCAGTTTTTACGGTGGCATCCTGCATCCGCTGGTTGTGCCAGAGCAGGCGTTATTGTTGGTCACTACGTCAGCCTTTCTCGCACAACAGGGTCTGCCAGCTTTGCGACGCGCTATCCCGGTAGGACTTGTCTTACTTGGTGCAGCTGTGTTCGCGCAGCCGCTTTGTGCTTGGGCCCCTCCACAATCCTTAGCTCTGGTGCTGGGCGCCTTGCTTGGCCTCTCAGTTGCAGCACAGCTCCGGTTGCCTTTGGTGTTTCCGGTGGTCATAGCGGGGCTTTTCGGCCTAGTTATCGGGCTGAGTACGGATTTGCAGGAGATCCCAGTTCGGGAGGAGGGACTTTTCCAGAGTGGCGCTTTACTGGGTGGAGGGCTTGGGCTGCTTTGCCTTGCAGTCTGGCTCGAAAGTGCGGAGCTCCTCTGGCAGGAGGTTGTTATACGAGTACTTGGTTCTTGGGCCGCGGCATCATCGCTGATCGTGCTGATGTGGCAGAGGGTGTAAAGCTAGCCCGCCTGGCTCTTTGCTTCTTCGCGCCGGCATATTTGTTGACTTGGTCGCGCAGGAGTCGAGCTCTTAGTTCGGGCAGGCTTTATGGCACTGGATTACTGGCGCTCTGGGCGTAAGTAGAGGAGAATAGCGGGCTAGTCCCGGCCTAATCTAATGAGTGCAACTTGGTACTATCTTGAAGACGGCGTAACGCGCGGCCCGGCGCCACATGCGGAGCTGCTTGAGTTATTCCGCGAAGAGCGCCTGCCCGCCCAAACTTTAGTTTGGCGAGAAGGCCTTGATGATTGGCGACCCGCTATTGAGGCGGGCTTACTTCCGCCTGCGCCACCGCCCGTCCCAGAGCAGCAGAGCCCGCCGGATCTAGCTATGCCTCAGTTGGCCGGCGCGTATCAGGTCAAAGCCAGCGAGTTGGGCGTCTTAGCTTGGCGCCGTTACCTGGCACGCTTAGTTGACTTTGTGTTTTTCGCGATGCTGTGCAGTTTTTTTCTCACAGCCTTTGCGCCCGAGGTCACGGCGGCGCTTGCTAAGTCGGCAAGCTTGTCTGGGGGGTCAAGCTTGTGGGTGACTTTCGCTCTACTGCTCGCCTATGTGCCTTTTGAAGCACTGTTACTGAGGGGTTCGGGGGCCACGCCGGGGAAGCGACTTTTCGCGCTAAAAGTGCGGTGCCGTAACGGTGGTCCACTTGATTTCTCCACCGCACTGGAGCGCAGTGCGCGGATTTTTGTGCTCGGGCAGGGCTGTGGCGTGCCGATTCTGACTCAAGTAGTCAAGCTGATTTCATTCAGCCGATTCCAGCGTACCGGGAGCACTCTCTGGGATCAGCGTTCAGGGACTGAGGTTGTCTATGGCCCGATGTCGGAGAGACGCAAGTTCACTGCAGCAATCGTTGTCGGCTTGTACTTGGCTTTGATGTACCTTACGGTCAGTTCCCAGCTGGCTTAATGCTTTCCTACTTACTGCTTTCTCTGGTTGCGCAATCTGCTCTGGACGAAGCTCCCGCGCGCCAAAATATTCTGTTCATCTTGGTTGATGACCTTGGTGTGATGGATGTGTCGCCGATGAATCCAGAGAGTTTCTATGAGACTCCTGCTCTGGAGCGGCTGGCTGCGACGGGTATGCGCTTTACAAATGGCTATGCGGCGTGCCCGGTATGCAGTCCAACACGTGCGAGCATCCTGACAGGTAAATACCCACAGCGGGTGGGGATCACGGATTACATCAGTCCGAATGGTGGTAACCAGCCAGAGAAGTGGCGGCGCTCGACACGTTTGCTTCCTGCTCCATATGCCGATCGGCTAGCACATGAGGAAGTCACGCTCGCCGAGGTTTTGAAGGATGCCGGCTACGCAACCTTCTTCGCGGGCAAGTGGCACTTAGGTCCAGAGGGTTGGTGGCCAGAAGACCAAGGCTTCGACGAGAATCAAGGTGGTATTACGCGGGGTGGCCCTTACGGTGGTAAGCGTTACTTTTCCCCTTATGGGAACCCACGACTAGAAGACGGCCCGGAGGGTGAGCACCTCCCGTCGCGGCTAGCGCGCGAAACGGCAGACTTCATTGCGGAAAATCATCACCAGCCGTGGCTGGCATATCTCAGTTTTTATTCAGTGCATACGCCATTGCTGGCGCGTGAAGACTTGATCGACAAATACCGCGCTAAGAAAAAGCGGCTGGGTCTCTCGGAAGTCTGGGGCCAAGAGGGCGAGCGCGCGGTGCGCTTGGCGCAGGAGCACGCGGTATATGCCGGGATGGTCGAGGCGATGGACGAGGCTGTTGGCGTAGTGCTCGCTGCGCTCGACGAGACGGGGCAGGCCGACCGCACCGTTGTAGTTTTCTTCTCTGATAACGGCGGCCTGTCGACTTCCGAGGGCCATCCCACCAGTAATCTTCCTTTTCGTGCTGGCAAGGGTTGGATGTATGAGGGCGGTATCCGTGAGCCGTTATTGGTGCGCGCGCCGGGCCTGACGGCGGCGGGCAGCGTCAATGAGACAGTGGTCAGTAGCATCGACTTTTTCCCGACACTGCTTGATCTGTGTGGTATCGATTCGAACATACCCTTTGACGGCAAGAGCTTTGTTGCCGCCTTGGCAGGAGAAGAAGTTGAGCGTGGCCCGATTTATTGGCATTACCCACACTATGGGAACCAGGGGGGGATGCCTTCAGCAGCGGTGCGCGATGGTGACTGGAAGTTGATTCACTGGTTCGAGACAGACAAACTTGAGCTTTTTCGCCTAGATCTAGATGTGTCCGAGCAGTACGACCTTGCAGGGCGTTACCCGGACAAGGCTCAGCAGTTATCAACTTCACTCAATACTTGGCTGGTTGATGTTGGTGCGAAGTTTGCAATGCTCAACAACAAGCCGCTGGATCAGGTAGTCGGGCCTAAAGGGGTCGACCGTCTTTCTTGGATGGCAGGTCACTGGATCCGCGAAGAGGGTGGCTCGCAATTTGAAGAGGCTTGGCTTGGCCCACGTGGTGGGACCATGTTTGGTGTGAATCGGACTTCGGAGAAAGACCGCACCATCGCCGCTGAGCAGTTGCGTATTTTTGAGTCGGAAGGCGATATCTGGTACGAGGTTTCACCGCCGGAGCAGGCGGCTATGCGCTTTCGATTGACGAGCGCCAATGGGGAGCGGGCGATATTTGAGAATTCCGAACAAGATTTCCCTCAGGTTATCGAGTACATACGCGATGGCGATGAGTTGCGTGCAGTGGCCCGTGGTAAAGAGGAAGACGGAACTGAAGTGGAGGTCAGATTCAACTGGGCTTTGCGGCCGTAGGCTTTAGTCGCTTGAAACGATTGAGTCGAAGACACGGACCTCAGCCCAAGTCGGAGAGTTTCTTTCGATGAAATCTACGTGGTCAGGGGAGGCTTGGTAGACGTCGTGGCTTTCCCGTGTGTCAAACACAACGTGCAGCGCTACATGCCAATCGCGCACGTTCACCGGCCGGTCTAACTCGGGATCTAGTTTGCCGGCGGCAAAGAAGATTACGCCGGAGTGGTCGCGCAGGTATTTTTTGCAGTCGGCAACGAGGGAGTCGATGGCGGCAGGGTGGCTGTCGTTCAGACGAAAGTAGACGTGGTGGGCGAGCATGAGCGGTACCAGGAAGAAGGGCGCGCATTCTAGGGCTCGCGGGAGGAAGGGCGGCGCAAGGGCGAGCTTATGGCGATGGGTCCGACAGAGGGGTATGCCGAGCTAGAATGCTTCGTGTGAAGACCGGCGTCCTTGTGCACGGCTGCCATCTTGAAGCCTATGACTGGCGCGGGATCGTTTGGGGATACCCTAATGCCGGCGATCTTGGCCGTGCCCCCAAAGGTGTGTTGGTCGCGCACCAAGAGCAGGCCGAGATGATTGTGTTTGGCACCGGCGCCTCTGAGCGAGTGGTGGATCGCGGCGGAGAGCGAATTCCGATGAAGGAGGGCGAGTACACGCTCGATTACCTACTACGCCACTTCGATGAGCTTAGTGAGTTCCCAGCGTTTTCTAAGCTTGACCTTCCCGCATTGCGTATGCAGATTGAAGAGACTGCGCATGCCGAGGTTTGCTCACAGAACACGCGCGAGGAAGTGGCTGAAGCCGCGGAACTTTTCTTGGCGAGTGGCGTCGAGCGCATGATCCTAGTGTCGAGTCCGACACATATTTCGCGTTGCGTACGCGACGCGTACACGGCATTGGAACGCAGGCGCTTTGCTAAGTTGCGTCATCAGCTCTTCGCTACGCCGAGCGACTCTAGCTATCTAGGGTCACGCGCTGAAGATGTGGTCATCTTTGAGCCCCCGCATCGTTCCGATCGTCATTCGGCGCCAATCCATATCAATGTTTCGCGCATTTTGCGCATTCCGCCGGCAGAGCTGGGTGGCTTCCTGAAGCGACTTGATCGCATGTTGCAAGAAGAGTTTCGGGTCTAAGAGAGGGCAATGTATCCATATTTACGACTCGCCAAACTATTGTTGGTCGCGCGGTTTCGCTCTCGGCTGCGTTTGGCCGATCGCAGCGATTTGTCTATGCGGGTGTGGCCAGGCGACCTCGACGCTTATCCCGAGCAGAACAACGGGCGTCATCTCACCTTGATGGATCTGGGGCGTTACGACTTTGCAGTGCGCTGTGGCCTGTATCAGGTCGCCCGCGAGCGGAGGTGGGCCTTCGTGGTGGCCGGAGCAAGCGCACGATTCCGCCATCGTCTACGCCCATTTCAGCGCTACATCCTTTCTAGCAAGATGCTTGGGCACGATGGCCGCTTCTTCTACTTTCATCAGTTCACTGTGTCCGGCGGGGTTGGTGGCAAACCTCGCTTGACGCACTCTTCAGCTCTTGTGCGAGGCGCATTAGCCCGACCCGATGGGCTAGTTCCGATCGCGGAAATTGCCGAAGCACTTGGCGCAGAAGGGTGGGACCTACCCCTGCCTGAGTGGGCCCAGGCTTGGGCCAGCGTTGAGAATTTGCGCCCCTGGCCCCCTCATGAGCACGAATGGCCCGGGCCTAAGCTGTGAATCCGAGGGAATCATCGAATCGTAGGCGCCCCTGACGCCGCTATGTACGCAGAAGGGGTCGAGCGCCTATGCCCCTTGTGGGAATGGCTGACGGCGCTAGAATTCGCAGGGCTCAGCCGCCGCAACCTGCCTTTGGGGTGCCGCAGGTCGGAGTCAAATTTGAACATGATGAACATTTACGTTGGGAACCTCCCTTGGTCGCTGACCGACTAGGAACTGGAGGACCTTTTCGCCGAGTACGGGACTGTTTCGCGCGCCCGGCACATGACCGATCGCGAGACTGGTCGACCCCGTGGCTTCGGATTCGTGGAGATGGAATCTCGCGATGAAGGTGAAAAGGCCATTGAAAACCTGAACGGCGTCGAGGTAGATGGCCGCGAGCTCAAGATCAACGAAGCGCGCCCGCGTGAAGAGCGGCCTCGCGGCGGTGG
>JAKVCF010000096.1 GCA_022447335.1 Planctomycetota bacterium
GGTCTGGCGGCTCAGTGCTGGCGCGGGAAGCCGCCGGCTACCTTTCCTGAGGGCTGCTAAACGCCCCAGTCGCGTGCGTATCGATAATCGAGATTGACAGTACGGGCTGCTAGCTTCGCAATGATCGGCGGGCGGCGCTTGTACTGATTTTGCCGCACGCGTTGCTGTAGTCGATCGATCAACTCGCCCTCAAAGCCTAGCTGCTTTAAATCACTTCGGTTGAAGCGTCGGTCGATTGAGTAATACAGGAAGGCGTCGACTGTGTCGTAGCTATGCCCAATTTCTTCTTCATCAGTTTGCCCTTCCCATAGGTCGGCGCTGGGCGGTCGATCGAGAATGCTTTGCGGTACACCTAGGTGGCGGGACAGCGCGTAGACCTGAGACTTGTAGAGGTCACCGATCGGATTGATGCCCGAGGCCATATCGCCGAAAATCGTGCCGTAGCCCAGCATAAGCTCAGTCTTATTCGAGGTGCCGTAGACCAGAGCGTGTTCGCGTGCTGACCGATCGAAGAGTGTGGTCATGCGGGCACGTGACATGATGTTGCCCTTCCGCAGGTTGCCCAGCTTGCTTAGGTCTTCATCAAGTCCGGGGACCGTGGCCATGTGGGCATCAACAACGTCAGAAATATCTACAGTTTCCAGCGCAACCCCGGCATGGGCTGCCGACTCTTTGGCCAGCCGCAGCGAGTCGGGATGGCTGGTGCGATATGGCATTGCTATTGCGAGAACGTTCTTCGGTCCAATCGCGCGCGCGGCAAGTTCGATGACCAGGCCGCTGTCGATGCCGCCTGACAGGCCGAGCACGGCACGCTGGAAGCCGACTTTTTGCGTTTCTTCACGCAGAAATGCGGTAAGCACGCGTTCGGCGAGCTCAACGTTGCACTGTGGCGGAGGGGGGAGGCTCATTCTTCCGCTTCGGAAGAGGCCTCCTCGCGTTGAATCGCCAGTGCGTCGGGGTCATGAAGCATGCGAGCGAGTTGGCGGCGAATCAGCTCGGGCTTGGCATCACGGCGTAATGGCGTAGTCATGCGAGCGCGTCGCAGCGGGCTAACATCCATCTGAGCGATCACTAACTCTTCTTCTTGGCCGGCGTGAGCGACGGGCTCGCCGAAGGGGTCGAGCACACTCGATCCGCCCCAGAACATTGCGCCATCTTCAAAGCCGACGCGGTTGCAGTGGAAGACCCAACTCTGAAAGAACAGGGCGTGAGCCTGTACCAGCGTGTTCCAGCTTGCTTGAGACGAGAGCTCGGTCTCTTCAATATCAACTCCACGCGCTGGCGAGGCCGATGGAAGAATCAGTGCGTCGGCGCCTTGCGTAAAGTGAAGCCATCCGGTCGACAGGTGCCACGCATCTTCGCAAATCATCAGGCCGAACTTGCCGTACTTGGAGTGCACTAGCTCAATTCGATTGCCAGCTGCGAAGTAGCGCCCCTCCTCAAAAATACCGTAGTCGGGCAGGTGTACCTTGCGATGCAAGTGCTTAATCTCACCATCTTCGGCAAATACAGCAGTGTTGTAAAAGCGGTGATCCTCGCCTTCTTCGACGAAACCGAACACGACGCTGCAGTCGCGCGAGCGTGCGACCAGGTCTTGCACCACTTGGTGGGTCGCCGGAATGGCGACCTCCTGAGTCAGGTCGCGCAGGAAGTAGCCATGCAGCGAGAGCTCGGGAAAAATGGCGAGCCCCGCTTTGTGTTCCAGTGCGCGATCCAGCCACGCATGGTGTGCGGCCAAGTTTTGGGCCGCGTCGCCAAGCACCGGGCGGAGCTGGCAGAGGGCGACGGAAACAGTCATCCGGCAGATAGCCTAAACGCTCGGGCGCCCTTAGCGGCTGGCTAGGCGCTTGAGGCGCTAGCTTCGACGGCTGGCAGCAGCGGGAGCAACTCGTCCAGGCTGCTTACCACTGTGACCTCTTCATCGACTGGGGGGGTGCTGTGAGGGTCGCGATTCAGTAGGACTGCGCGGAGACCGGCATCGAGCGCTCCCTTAACGTCGAGCAGTGGGTGATCACCCACATGTACCGTCTCTTCGCCCGGCGCGCCGGCCCGGAAGAGGGCGCGATGGAAGCACTCGCGCTCGGGCTTTTCGGCCTTGATGTCAGCGCTGGCAATAACAAAATGCACCAGATCGGCGATGCCTAGGCCCTGACAGAGCGCTGGCAGACGTTCGGACCAGTTCGAGACAATCCCCACAATCAGGCCGCGCTCTCGGGCCCCTTCAAGGAAGGGTAGGACGTCCTCGTAAAGGCGATAGGTGGTGGGGTCTTCGAACACGGCGACAGCGCGCTCATGCGCGTCGTCGAGGTGGGCTTCGGTTACTCCCAGATCGCCGAACACACGCGCGTTGAAGCTCCGGAACCATTCCAGGCTAAAGCGATAGTGGCCTTCGATGATCTGCGGGAGTTCTGCGAATGCGCGAGACATCGACTCGTGAGCCGCCTCCCTGTCGCCATGGCCTCCCAATTCAGCTGCCAGCCGTGCGTAAATCACAGGGCGGGGTTCCCGCTCAGTGAGCAGGGTCTTTCCGGCATCAAGGAAAAGGGCTTTGATGGGGGGACGAGCCATCGTGGTTTTAGAACCGTCCAGATTCTACAGTCGAAGCAGGGCATCTTCCTCCCTGCATCGAGCCATGAAGCGAAACACAATTCTTCCGACCCTATAGGCCGCGAGGGCGTGGAGACGCCAGGCAAAGGCTTCCAAGCTTTGTTACGAGAGGGGTTACTACTAGAGGGCTAACTCGCCGGCGCACTTTTCGGCAGCTCGCCATCTAGCTGAATCGACGATTTGGAGAGAGGTGGCGGCTGAGGCTTACCCCGCGGCCCTTGACTACTTGGAACATATAGGCGATTCTTGGGGTCTACTTGCAGCGACACTTCTCTCGTGTTTGGAGTAGCCTAGGACTAGCTCCAGGCATTGTATAAGCCCTAAGATCACCATGCTTCCCCTCTTCCTCTTCTTAACTGTTCAATTTACGCCCGATCAAGGTGGCGCGCTCGAGCGCCAGCCCATCCAAGACTTGGTAGAGGTCGAGATTCATAGCGATGCCGAGCTGCGCCTGCTCAACGAGCTCTGCCACGATGTTTGCGACCACCACGCACAAGGGCTTCATGACCATGCGGTGGTCTACGCCACGGACGCTGAGCAGGAGCTCCTTCGCCAACGAGGCTTTATTTTCGAAGTCGAGATCGAGGACCTAGCTAGTTTTTACGAGGAGCGCGCGCGCCTTGACCGTGGTCGCAACTCGGTTGGCACTATGGGCGGCTTTCGCACTCTTGCCGAGATTTATCAGGAAATGGACCGCTTGACGGCCACGTATCCCGCGCTCGTTTCACCGCGATTCTCGATAGGCCAATCGATCGAGGGGCGCGATATCTACGCGCAGCGGATCAGTATGACCCCAGCGCAGCACGACCCGTCAAAGCCTGTCGCCTGGTACGACGCTCTTCATCACGCACGCGAGCCAATGTCAGGCGAGTCGTTGTTGCAGTTCGCCGACTACCTTGTCACGAACTACGGCGTGGATGGCGACGTTACTCGTCTCGTTGAAACGCGCAACGTGCTCTTTGTGCCCTGCGTTAATCCAGATGGTTACGAGTACAACCGTCAGACGAATCCGAACGGGGGCGGCCTGTGGCGCAAGAATCGCCGCGGCGGTTACGGCATCGATTTGAACCGAAACTATGACTATGAGTGGGGTTCGCAGTGGGGTGGATCGAGCGGCAACCAAAATAGCCAGACGTATCGCGGATCGGCGCCATTCTCCGAGCCGGAAACTGCTGCGATTCGCGATCTACTTGCTGTGGAGACGCCAGCGATGTCGGTCTCAGCTCACACCTACTCAGATTTGTGGATCTACCCATGGGGTTACTCAACCGTTTACACCAGTGAGAATCAGCAGTTCCGCAACTGGTCGGAAGAGCAGACCGCCGAGAACGGTTGGGTCTACGGCACCGCATGGGAAGTGCTTTACACCGCCAATGGAGTCAGCGATGACTACCACTACGGTGAGCATGGGACTTACGCCTTCACCCCAGAGATCGGCAATTCGAGTGATGGCTTTTGGCCGAACCCATCGCGGATTCCAGCGTTGACTGCTGATGCGATCCCGCCGTATGTAATGGTTGCCAAATGGACTGGTTCGTGGGCTGATTTGGTCGACTTGACCTGGAGCGAAGTCTCAGGCAATGGCGACGATTTTCCTGAGCCGGGGGAGACTTGGTCGGTGCAGCCTGTAGTGCGCAACTATGGAGCGCTGACTTTGCTGGGGTCAGCGACGCTGGGCGCGAGTGACCCGCTGATCACTGTCAGTGGCGGTGCTTCCAATATGAATATTGGCCAGCAGCAGACAAAAGCACTGTCAGCGTTCACAGTTTCTTTTGACGCACAGATGGCAGTGGGCCAGCTTTACGAGCTGGAGTTGAGCCTCGATTACGAAGGCTACGCCGATGTGCAGTCGATCGACTTTCAGTTGGGCCGAGCGCGCATACTCTTTGCGGACGATATGCAGAGCGACTACGGCTGGTCGACTAACAACAACACAAACTGGTCGTGGGAGCGCGCCAACCCGCAACAGACCACAAATGGTGGTCAGACCGTGCAGCCTGGGAATGACAATCCGAATGGCAGTGGCACGCTGGCTTGGGTGACTGGCGCGGCCTCGGGCAGTAGCGCGGGCACAAACGACGTCGATGGCACCGCCATTTTGACTTCGCCACGCTTTGCTGCGGGCGAGTTCGATCGTGTCGAGTTGGAGTATGCGCGGTGGTTCGCCAACCTTCCAGGCAGTGCGCAGGATGATGAGATGGTGGTCGAAGTTTCAAATAACGACGGCTCGACCTGGACCCTGCTCGAATCGACGGGCAATGCGAACAACTGGCAGACCCATAGCTTCTCTTTGGGAGACTTTCTAGCGCTGACGGATGCAATGCGCTTGCGCGTCACAGTGGCTGACGATCCTAATAACGATCTGACTGAGGGCCTAATCGATGACGTGCGCTTGAGCACTTATAGCAACCTGCCGACGCTTGGTGTTTTTGGTCAAGCTGAGATTGGTCAGCCGGTCTATCTCTTCTTCGATGGTCCAGCAAGCCGCAGATGGACGCTGGTTTACAGCTTCACCCGCACGAGCGGGTCGACTGTGCCTGGCATAGCTGGCGAGTTCTACCTGAACAACTACAAGGTGCTGCAGTCGGGCAATCTCAATACTGAGGGCCGTGGGCAGATGACCGCCAATGTTCCCAATGACCCGGCACTTTCGGGCCGTACGGTCCACTTGCAGGCGGTGATGGACTACAACGGCCCGCAGGCGGCGTTTTCGAATGCTGCGAGCGTGCTGATTCAATAGAGCGTTTTTGCGAGGTCGCGTACCGGCGCGATTCGGACGGGCCACCTTTTCTCCGAAGGTGGCCGCCTTTTTGTTATGTGGGGGACTGTGAAGTGCTAGTGCGCATTTTTACTTGAGACATTCGAGCTTGTGGCCATTGTGGCCAAAGAGCGCGAAGATAACTTTTGTGAGATTTGTTTCCATGAGCGATTCGGAGGACTTTAAGGTGTGCAATGTCGCGGAGAAATCCACGACATTCCCCCTCCAACCCGGGCCCTTTGGGTCCGGGTTTTTTGTGTCTACCCACCCCGGGGCTATGTCGCTATGTCGCGCACGAGTTGCCACCGTAGTACCGACATTCTTTGCCTTCTATTTGGCAAAAGTGGACCTTAAACAAGGCATACTGCAAGCCTTGGCTAAGCTTGGCTAAGGTTTCTGGATTTCTGATGCTTCACTCTTCGCCTTCAAGAAGAAAGCTCTTCTCTCTTGCCGTATTGTTCGTTGTGACCCCCTCCTTGTCCGCGGGGCAGGTGGGGGTGCGCTTTGATGATGTGACGCGGCAGGCCTTTGGACGGGTGCCCGCCGAAAAGAGCTTCGGCGCAGGCGCTTGGGGTGATTACGACGGTGACGGTGATCCCGACCTCTTTCTTGGAAATCACGCAGAGTTTCCGTCGCTTTGGCGGAACAATGGCGACGGCACCTTTACGGACGTTGCGGCAACGATGTTTTCGGTCTACCAACGTGCTGATTCGCATGGCGCAGCGTGGGGCGACTATGACGGTGACGGCGACCTTGATTTGATTGAATGCGTGGGCGCGAAGCTTGGGACTGGCCAGGGCCCGAACCGCCTATGGCGGAATGACTACCCCAGCCCTTTTGTGGATGTTGCGGCGGCGGCTGGCGTAGATGACCCGTTCGCCCGTAGTCGTAGCCCGCTCTGGTTTGATTGGAATGACGATGGCCGCCTCGACCTTATGGTTACAGCTTTCCCTGGCCCTGGCTCGGTCGATCGCCTCTTCACGCAGCAGTCGAACGGCCTTTTTATCGAGAATGGCGCGGCAGTCGGCTTCTTCGGATCGGGGGGAAACTCTCGCTCAGTACAGCTTGGCGACTTCGATAGCGATGGAGCGCTGGAACTGATTTTGCAAGCGAATCAGTTCCCGACCAGATTTTATGAGTTTGACGCTCGCGGCTTTACGTCAGATCAGCAGCTGGGAGGGATTAAGCCGATTTCTCACGGAGCGGACTTTCTTGCAGAAGATCTCGACGGAGACTTGTCTTTTGACTTCTATGTTTCGCGTTACGCGTACTGGTCGAAGAGTGAAGTTGCGATAGGGCCTGACGGGGCTTTCCGTGCGAGCTCCGAAGTCGATCGGGGGACGTATGCGTTTTCTTTTAAGAGCGCCGGAGACGTCACCGTTGATTTTGGAGGAGAGGTGAAGCCTGGCTCAGTGTTTCTCGGGAAAGACAGGGTTTTGGCAACATCGTTGACGGTGAAAGCCTCAGACCCACGTGCGGTGGGGATCCCGCCGAGTGGCCCGGTAAGCAAGCCCGAGCTCTACGTATGCCGTGAGAGCGACTCAGACCAATGGTTGGTGATCTTGCGGACTCCGGTGAGCATGAGCTTCGGGATGGAGTTGCGCACGACGACAGACTTTCGAGAAGCATGGTCTTCGTTACCCAAAAGGCAAGATTCTCCGGACGGCTTACTGGTGAGTAGTGCTAGCGCGAAGTATCGCTATCCGGATCTGAATACTTCGAGTCGTTCCGTCGTAGGGGGCGATTTCGATAATGACGGCGATATCCATTTGTACGTAGTCCGAAGTGGTCCGGTCCTCAATCTTCCGAACCGGTTGCTTGAAAATCGTGAGGGCTCACAGTTGATTCATATTGCAGAGGCGGCTGGGGCGGAAGGGTCTCCATATGGAGTCGGTGACTCAGTATCCATCGTAGATTTTGACCAAGATGGCTTCCTTGATCTTCTGCTTACTAATGGCGATGGGCTGCCGCCGTTTAACGATGACGGGCGCATGACTTTGCTCCGCAATCGGGGGAATGGAAATCGGTGGCTGGAAGTTGATCTAAGGGGCAATCAGTCCAACGCTACAGGCGTAGGTGCGCGCGTTTATGTCACGACTAGCGAAGGGATGCAGTTGCGTTGCCAGGCCGGCGGGATACACCGCTCGACGCAGAACCACGAGCGGCTGCACTTTGGCTTAGGCGGAGCTTCACGAGTCAGCGAAGTGCGTGTGATTTGGCCGGGCACCGACCAAGAAACCGTGTTGCGTGACCTGGCGGTCAATCAGGTCATCACGATTTCGGAGTAGGGTGGTTAGGCGCATTCGCCAAGGGAGCGTTTACAATCCGCTTCGGCTGGGCCGATAGCTCAATTGGTTAGAGCAGCGAACTCATAATTCGTCGGTTCCTGGTTCAAGTCCAGGTCGGCCCACCAACCCCTCGGATTAGTAAGCTTTCAGGGCTTGTGTGGGGTCCCAGGAGCGGAAGCTTTGCCCCGAAGGTATGTGGTCTATAATCAAAGCGTGGTAAAGGGATCTGATAAGGCCTGGGAAAAAGCCCTAATGAGAGATGTGACAAAAGGCGCCGGCGCCGGAGTTTCCCAAGGGAAAAGATTGGGCGACTTCGAGCTCGTTCGCGAACTCGGCAGCGGAGGCGTTGGCACTGTATGGGAGGCTAAGCAGACGTCTTTGGGCCGCCGAGTTGCCCTTAAAATTCTTGCGCCCAATTTTTCTTTTTCGGCAGGGTCATTGCAGCGGTTTCAGCGCGAGGCGGAAGCTGGCGCCCGCCTCACTCACCGGAATATTGTCGGGGTTTATCAGGTTGGTGAGACTGATGGTGTTCACTACATCGCGCAAGAGCTAGTCGAGGGTGGATATACCCTCGCAGACCGGATTCTTGAGAGCCAAAAATCCAGTCTTGGTAAAGATTATTATAGGTCTATAGCCGAAGCATTCGCTCAGATCGCCGATGGCCTGCAGCATGCGCATGACGATGGGACAATCCATCGCGACGTTAAGCCCTCCAATATATTGATAGATAAGGAAGGCAATCCAAAGGTCTCGGACTTTGGCCTCGCCAGAGTCGAGGATTCGTTGGAGCTTTCAAGAACCGGGGAACTTGCCGGGACTCCTTTTTATATGTCGCCAGAGCAGGCAATGTCGAAGCGCGTAGGCATCGACCATCGGACCGACATCTTTAGCCTCGGGGTGTCTCTTTGGGAAGCGCTTGCGATGCAGCGCCCATTTGAAGGAGATACAAGTCAGCAGGTTCTTGAAAAGATCATTACGGAAACGCCTGCGGACCCAAGGAAGATTCGTTCGAAGTGCCCAGGCCCGCTGGCGGTTATATGCCTCAAGTCGATGGAGA
>JAKVCF010000097.1 GCA_022447335.1 Planctomycetota bacterium
GCTATTTCTAAATCTCAACGAAGCGCATGCCCCGTACACAGCCCCACGCGGATTTGATGACTTCGAACGCTTCCTCCCTCCTGGCACGACACTTGAGGATCTACCCGACGGCTACTTCGGATACGCCGCGGATCGCCGTGACTACAACAGCGGCGCACGCGAACTCCTAGACGCCGAGCCAGAAATTCAACGAGCACTCTACGACGCCAGCATCCTCTATCAGGACAGCCTGCTCGACCGCCTATTCAAGGGCATGCGCGAGCTTGAGATCATGGAAGAAACTCTGGTCATCGTGACCTCTGATCATGGCGAAGAATTCAACGAACAAGGTCGCTTTGGCCATCAACTCTCCCTGAGCGACCGATTACTACACGTGCCATTGATCCTACGCTACCCCGAGTTGCTGCCGGCCCGCGCACGCGTGGCCGAGCCGGCCTCCTTGGTCGATGTCTTCCCTACTGTACTCGGCGTGATCGAAGCTAAGAGTGGCGTGAAACCCAAGCCAGAGCCCTCACTACAGGCCCTGGAGGGATTCGATCTTTTGCCACGGATGCGGGGGGAGGCGGTGATGCCGCGTAATTGGGTGATGGCGCATGCCGACAACCCAACCGACTATCTAGTTGGATTCTCAAATTTTGCTTTGGATGGTAGCTTTCCTCTCGCCAAAAACTCTATGCATGCAATCACCATGCTGCGACGCGGATCGCAGAAGTACTTTCGCTTCGGTGACGGCTTCGAAGCTTGGCTCGACCTTGCATTTGACCCGCACGAGGATGCTGCCGAGCGTGACGAAGTAGAAGCCAATCCGGAACTCCCAGCCGAAGCTGCTGCCTTCTCGCAAGGCTTGGATCACTTACTTGAAACGCTCATGATCCGCCGCGAAATGTTAACCGGACAAGTCGCACGATTTTCTCTGTCAAAGAACCGCGGAGCTACTGGCATCGAACTCCACAACCTAGAACTAGCTGGCTACATCGGCGAACAACCGACCTCACGCGAAATCTATCCACCCCCCCTACCCGCACAGGTCATTCCTGACTAGCGGACTGCCTCAACTTACGTGGAAAGCACTAGCCTCCCAAGCCGAATACATGATCGCGAAGATAACCGTCAGTAAGTGAGCAAAGGCGTAGCCCATCCGGTCGTAGTGGCGCCACCGCCAATCGGGACGCACAAGGCGCTTCATCCACCAACGCAGGATGGATGCCTCAAGCACAAGCGTGGTAATCAGCACCACCGCGTAGCTCGACCACAAGGCCATCGCATCGAAATATTGGCCGGGATAGTAACCCCTGTGGTCGTGGCCTGCCACTGGACCTAAGGCATCTGACTGCACCACCCACCCACTGGCGAGCCAAACAGCTAAGACTGCGGTTAGACACATCCAGCTCGTCCGACTGAAGTCGCGGCCGAAAATAAACCAGATCGCCCACCACTTGACCAGCATTGCCACCCCAAACGACACAGGGTGCACCAGGGCCTGAAGACTCCAGGCGAGTGGGCTCATGACGGGATCCCCCCGGGCGGGTGACGACACATAGCGTGCAGTAACTCGAGTCGATAGATGCCTGAATCGTGGCCATCACTGAATAGCAGGCGATAAGCGTAATTCCCGACTGGCTGCATATCTACCACGCTCAAATCTTCCGGCACCGTGGTCGGATCGAGCAATCGTTCGCCCGTCACTTCACTGACACAAAACGCACACGGACAAGCAATACGGAGGTCGCGTGGCCGCAATCTACCCTCAGTGCCGTCTTGCCATTTCAGCACGATGTCCTCGCCGCCTCGGCGCAGGCCAATCAAAGTGTTCATGCTTGGGCAGAGCCGTCGATCAAATGATCGTTGACCAGCTCGGCGTTGGGGTCGTCACGACGATAACGCAACGCGACATTCTCCCGGCCCATATCACGCAAACGATCGGGACTCTTCTTCAGCCCCAGATCGTGCGCCTTACTCACCACGCTCTTCAGCGTTCGGTCCAGCTGCTTAGCAATATCGAGGTTGGGAGTCTCAGGATAAAGCATGCGCAGCTTTTCGACATCTTCGGGACGCCAGCGAGGCATTCGCACACGCTCTCCTGAACCATGGCGACGCTGAAAACTCTTATCCTTGGCAAGGCAGTACTCCGATGCCTTGGCGTCGATTTCACGGATCGGACGCCCAAGGATAACGACTAGGTCTTCGTCAGTACGTGTGCCGTAGTGACGCTTCAGCGCTTGAATGTCTTCGGCGGTCCAATCGCCCATTGCCAAACTGCCACGCAACTCGTCGACCTTACGGAGGATATCCTTCGTATCACGGCGCAACACCAACTCAATGACTGCAAGCTCGGCTGCGCCCCAGTACTCCTTGAGATTGTGAACCTCTGAAGGAGTCCACGGGCCAAAGCGCGGATCACCTTTGAAAACTTTCTTAGCGATGCGGCGGACACTCTCAACGGAACGATTCAGCTCGCGCGCGAGCACGCCGTCCGGCACCTTGCCGTACTTGCGCCGGAGCCGCTCAAGCTCGGCTTGCGACCACGGGCCCTTACGGCGCCCAGCGGTGCGCGTCATTTCGCGTCGTTCTGAGTCCATCCCCCTTCCAGTATGGTCCCCCGGAGGTCCTGAGTGCAAGTCTGCTTATGAACGAGAAGGCATTCTCTCGCGAACGACCTCGCTCCATGACCTCTCAGCGGCCTCACGAAGCATCAGGTGCGACTCTTCGGCGCTTTCCTGCTGGCTCGCGGCACGCGCTAGATCGGAAAGCTCTTCTTGCGAAAAGCGACGCAGAATCGCCTTCAACTGCGGAACAAAGGGGGTTGCAACCGAAAGTTGTGAGAATCCAGCGCCCACCAGGAAGAGCGCCCCCTCCATCTCACCTGCCATTTCTCCGCAAACCGAGACTGGAGTGCTCGCTTCGGCACAGGTTTCTGCAATGTGGTGCAGAACGCGCAGGTGCGCCGGGTGATACGGCTGGTAAAGATCCGCCACCCAAGGGTTATCGCGGTCCACCGCGAAAAGGTACTGCACGAGGTCATTAGTCCCCACCGAGACAAAATCGACTTCCGGAGCGATCTCGCGCAGCGCCATAGCAGCCGCCGGAACCTCGATCATGCAACCAAGCGGCGGCATCTGGCTCTCGGGCGGAAGAGTGGCCTGGATCAGTGCACGCGTCTCCCTAATTTCTTCCCGCAAGGTCACCATCGGCAACAACACGCGCACGTCGCCAGCGTCGCCAGCTTCGATCAGTGCCTGAATCTGAGCGAGCAGTAGATCCTTCCAGTGCAAACCTAAGCGCAACCCACGCCACCCCAAAGCCGGATTCGCTTCGGTCGGCGTCTGGAAGTAGCGCAACTGCTTGTCATTGCCAATGTCCAGCGTGCGAAAGACTACCGGCTTTCCTTGGAAATGGTGTAATACTTCGCGATACAGCTCGGCCTGTTCGGAAACGGCCGGAAAAGTCGGCCTCTCCATGTACGCAAACTCAGTACGAAAGAGCCCTACTCCATCGACACGAGCAGGATCAATACTAGCGAGGTCACGCGGCGACTCGACGTTGACCAAGATTGGAATGATCTGTCCGCATCGCATGACCACAGCTTCGCCAGCGTCAGCAAACAGCTGATCCTGAATGGCCGCGTTCTCTTCCGAACGCTGTGCAGCAGAGATCAGCTCTCCTTCATCAGCGCCCAGTAACACGCGCCCAGAATCGGCATAAAGCACCATCGACTCGCCCGGCTCGATACGCGCCACGATCTGCTCGACCCCAGTGACCGTCGGCACCCCGAAGGAGCGCGCAACTACCGCGCCATGGCTGAATCGTCCGCCCCGCGCACAAACCACGCCGGCTAGGCGCGCACGCGGCACACGGGTCAGCAAACTAGGCACCAATTCTTCAGCGATCAGGATTAGTGGGCCCCCATCGGGGTCGGCTAGCTCACCGCTTCGATCCAGGGCCAACTCTCGCTGCACCGCATGCCAAGGATCACGAAGATCGGCTGCCCAATTCTTGATATCCCCCCCCTCAAGCGCGTCGAAGAGCTTGCTGAATTTCTCGACTACAATCTGGATCGCGGACTCGGGTGCATAGCATTCGGTACGGATCAGATTGCGAATTTCATCGAGCGCTGCCGGATCCTGCAGCACGGCGATCTGCGCACCGAAAATCGCGGCATCCTGCAGCCCGAGTTCCTGTGCAGTCGCACCCTGCACGATCTCCAGACTCTTGATCGCGCGCTGGCGGGCCCCTTCAAATAACCGTACCGCGGCATCGACCTGAGTCGGAGTGATGCGGCGCTCGCGGCCGACTTCCTCCGCTGCATCGACCAGAACCGCAGGCCCGACGACGATGCCGGGCGCGACCGGCAGACCCTTCAACTCGAGACGGGTCACGATGAGCCCGAAGAGGCCTCCTCAATACGCGAGTCAGGGCGCCTCCAATCGGCGATCTTCTGGTCGAGCACGTCGCGCAGTTCGGAGATCGCCACGCGCTCCTGCGTCATCGAATCGCGCTCTCTCAGGGTAACCGTATCCTCGCTCATCGTGTCGCCATCGATCGTGATGCAGAAGGGTGTCCCTATCTCATCCTGACGACGGTAGCGGCGACCAATCGACTGATTCTCTTCGATAGCTGTGCGAAAGTGACAACGTAACTGCGCCTCGACCTCAGCGGCCCTCTGAGGCATGCCCTCCTTTTTGACCAATGGGAAGATGGCGACTTCAATGGGCGCAATCTTCGGGTGCAGGTGTAGCACGACACGCTTGTCCTTCCCTTCGCCCTCTTCATCATAGGCGTCAGCCAGAAAGGTCATCGCAGTGCGGTCGCAACCGGCTGCCGGTTCGATCACGTAGGGCACCACGTGCTCGTTGGCCTCTTGGTCAAACCAACTGAGCGGCTGGCCGCTAGCCTCGCCGTGCTTACGCAGGTCGTAGTCAGTGCGATTAGCCACACCCTCAAGCTCTGACCAACCAAAGGGGAAGAGATACTCGATATCGCCACAACCGGCTGCGTAGTGGGCCAACTGATCGGAAGTGTGCTCGCGCATACGCAGCTTTTCCGGGTTCACCCCCAAGTCGAGATACCACTGATAACGCTCATTCTGCCAGTAGCTGTACCAAACCGCAGCTTCTTCCGGACGGCAGAAAAACTCCATCTCCATCTGTTCAAACTCACGCGTTCGAAACACAAAGTTCCCAGGCGTGATTTCGTTGCGGAAAGACTTGCCAATCTGCGCGATCCCGAACGGCAACTTCTTCCGCGTCGCGGTGACCACATTGTTGAAGTTAATGAAAATGCCCTGCGCGGTCTCGGGGCGCAAATAAGCCACACTAGCTGACCCCTCAACAGCGCCAACCTGGGTCTGAAACATCAGATTGAACTGACGCACATCAGTCCAATCATCGGTTCCCGACACCGGGTCCTTGATCCCTTCATCCAAAATTAGCTGCTTCAACGCGGCGTTATCACCCAGCGCCGCCACAAGCTTCGCCATCAACGCATCGGCTTTGTCCAACCTGCCTTTCTTGCGATACTTTTCGATCTTGCTCTCGACTAAGTGGTCCGCGCGGTAACGCTGCTTTGAAGTCTTGTTGTCGATCAGTGGATCGCTGAAGCCGCCGACGTGCCCCGAAGCCTCCCAGACGCGCGGCGACTGGATAATCGCCGAGTCCAAGCCGACCACATCCTGTCGGGAATACACCATGGATTCCCACCAGGCCTCTATAACCCGCTTCTTCAACTCGACGCCAAGTGGCCCCCAGTCGTAGGTCGAACCCTGACCTCCGTAGATCTCGGAAGCAGGGAAGACAAATCCCCTCCGCTTGCAAAGCGAAACAATCTTGTCCATGACAGAGGGCGCGGGCTTGGCCATCAGGGGCGGATTCTACGGGCGCGCCCCTGCACCAAAAAACGAGACGCTCGCCATCCAAACATGAACACGAAAAATAAAATAAATGCTTTTATTGCATGTACTTAGGTTCATCATTGAGGACGATATTTCCCCCTTATAGATCTTTCGATCCCTTAGATCTCTTGCTAACGAGCGATCTGTCCACTTGGAATTTCGCCCACGACCCTCTATCGCAAAGTGCACAAGTTCGGACTGATTAGCGAAGAAGGTCAATCGTTCACGTAATCGCGCTTGGCATCAACCGCGGCCAGCTCGCCATCTTCGATGCGATATGCAGTCAAGCTACCACCGTAAACACAACCGGTATCCAGGCCTAAGGCGACCAATCGGCCCTGCGCCCGGCAAGCGCGCGGGAATCGCGAGGGCGTATGCCCGAACAGCACCAACTCTGGTCCGGCATAGGTCTCGTACCAATAAGGCGCGCCCGGCAACTCGTGCATACGACGCAAGCTGCATAGAAGGTCGGGCGATGATTGCTCTACCGGAAGTCCAGGGACAACACCGGCATGGACAGCGATCCAGGCCTGATCTTCGGGACCTTCTCCACGCCGGAAATAGGGTTGCTGCACAAGTGGAGCCAATAGAGAGCGCACATCTGCGAGACCGACCCTTTTCATCGATGTGCGGCCATCGCCCAGCAACACGCTCTCATCCCAGGCGGAATCCTCTTCCGGCAAGGGGCGTGCATCGGAGCCATCCGCGGCTTGCCCAACGAGGCCCGCGCGCCGCCACATCGCGCGCTCGTGATTGCCAAGCACTAACTCGAAGCCCGGCAACGCAGTGAGCTGCTGGGCTACGCCTAACGGATCCGGGCCCCGGTGATAGAGATCGCCGACCGAGAGAAATCGGTCTTCCCCGCTGAGCATGAGCTTTTGGATCAACTCGGCGAGCTCCTCGGCGCAACCATGTATATCTCCGACCACCCAAGTGGAGCTCATGCGGGATCAAGCTCCGGCCTGGTCGGACGTGTCATTAACTCGGTCACCGCTTGACGTGCATCACACTCATCGAAAAGGATTGACCCCAGCGCTTCAGTAATTGGCATTTCAACTCCACGCGCATGCGCCGCTCGACGAATAGCCTGACAAGTCCAAACGCCTTCGGCGACCTTCTCGGTTGATGAAAGGACCTGCTCGAGCGTCTCGCCACCGCCTATGCGTTGCCCCAACGAACGGTTACGCGAGTGCTGCGAGTAGCAAGTAACCATCAAATCACCGGCGCCGCTCAGACCAAAGAAGGTCGCGCGATGCGCCCCGCAGACCTCGCCAAAACGCGCCATCTCGACCAGCCCACGGCTGACAAGCGCAGCCTTAGCGTTGTCGCCTAAGCCGATGCCATCTGCCACGCCAGCAGCGATGGCAATGATGTTTTTGAGGGCGCCGCCCAGCTCGACACCGACGAGGTCGGAGCTGGTATAGACCCGAAAACTGTCACTCGAAATACGCGCCTGCACGCGCTCAGCCAGCTTAGCTTGATTAGCCGCAACGACCACTGTCGTAGCCATGCCACGCCCAACTTCTTCCGCATGCGAAGGCCCGGACAGAATGCTGAGCCGCTCGGGTGAACCCAACACGTCCGCCAGGATTTCGGTTGGCCGCTGCAGGGTCTCAATCTCGAGCCCTTTCGACGCCGACACAATCTGCATACCGCCGAGACGCCCCTTAAAGTGCTGAAGCGTGGCACGAATAAACTGGGTAGGCACCACGGAATACACCTCTGTCACTCCCTCCAAAGCCCGATCGACATCGTGAGTCCAGAGCAAATCGCCCGGGATCGGAATGCCTGCCAAATACTTATAGTTGTCCCGCGTACGCGCCACTTCAGCGGTGTACTCCGGGTCAATACCCCACACCGCCACTGAGCGACCTGCGCGGTGTAAAGCCAGCGCGATAGCTTCGCCCCAACCGCCGTCACCGATAACCAGACTCTTACCTTCCAAACTCATGATGATTCCTCTGACTTGGTTTGGGGCGAAGTATCGAGACGACTCTCTTCACCCGCCAACAAACGACGAATATTGCTTCGGTGCGTCCAAAACAGAAACAAACCTGCCCCGACTGTGAAGCCGAACACGGACTCTCGATCTTCGAACAAATAGCTCGCCAACGGCAGGCCGACACCAAAGGCCAACGAACCCAACGACATAATGCGCGTGATCAGCACAAGGCCGAGCGCGAAGGGCACCACCACCATCAAGGTAAGTGGAGCCAGCGCAAGTAAAGCGCCGATGAGTGTTGCCACACCTTTGCCCCCTTGAAAGCGCAAATAAACCGGCCAAATGTGACCAAGGTAGGCACCCGCACCAGAAAGCGTGATCGAAAGCTCTTCGGCCCCAAATGCACGACACAGCAAAATCGGTACGGCACCTTTTGCCGCATCAAGCAGGAAAACCAGAATGCCAGCCCGCGCGCCCAGCGCGCGCGAAACGTTGGTCGCCCCCAGGTTGCCACTGCCCACACTACGCAGGTTGATGCCACGCGCGCGAGCCAACAGCAAGGCGAAGGAGACAGAGCCCAGCAGGTAGCCGCCCAAAAAAACGAGAACATGATTCATGAACGCACACTCAGGATACTGGCATCGGGACAGGGAAATCTCTTGACCTGATCGGTCGCGGGACTATCAAGGGGGCTCAGGGGTGCCCCAAACCCCCGTTCCCTCAAGGCAACCATGACCTACGTCATTACCGAACCCTGCGTCACCACCAAGGACAAGGCTTGCGTGGACGTCTGCCCGGTTGAATGCATTTATGAGTCCGAGCCCCAATCGGGTACGCTCG
>JAKVCF010000098.1 GCA_022447335.1 Planctomycetota bacterium
CCAGATGCGATCGATGCTCGGCTCGCGAGTGTCAACCAGGCGACCCACCACGACGAAGCGATCATCGACGAATGTGTTCGAATACGGCCCTAGGACCTGGCCCTCGACGGCATCATCAAGCTCGCGATTGACTTGGCTACGGAGCCAGTCGCTAACATCGTCGTCAGCCGACCAAACAGGATCTTCTCCGGCACGACGGTTGCGAGCAATCCAACCAAGGGTCGAGCTTTGTAGACCTACGCCGGCGGCAGCAGAAGCAAAGTTTTCCGCGTCGACCACCACAGCATCGCCTTCAATTTCCGGCTGCGGAAAGGCTTTGATCAAGGTGTCAGCAGCTTCGGTAGCGAGCTCGGGTTGGCGGCCCTCGCGCCAATAGTCGATCACCGACTCACGGATCTCTTCAAGCTCGGGAAGCTCGCGCGGAACCTGCATGGTCGCTCGAGCGATCACCGCATAACCATCACCGAGGATCGGACTGGCGAGGAAAATGCCTTCATCGACACGCAGCAGCTGCGAAAGGCGCTCGTTCCCGATGCGCTCCAGCTCAGCCAGCTGCGAGGCCGGAATCGGCTCTCCGAACTGCACGGCTTCGACGCCCTTCTCGGCAGCGAAGGCCGTAAGGTCGCTCGACTCCGCAGCATCGCCCTGCAGCGCCTGCGCAGCCGCCTGCAGCATCCAATCCTGCTTAATGCGCTCACCGCCAAGCTCTTCGCGAGACAGGTAGGGCCCCAGTTCCGGATCCTGTTCACTGCTATCTTCGGGCAATGGGCGCTCGTAAAGGAAGCGACGGTTGAACTCGTAGAAAGAGCTCAACATCTCTTCGGTCGGCTCTTCGGCCGGCGCCCAAGCCTCTACAGCTTCGGTCGCGAGCGCGTCGGCCGTGACCACCACCGCCTCGAAAGCGACTGCTTCTTCGTTCTCAAGATCGCGACGCTGCGTGAAGCTTAAGCCTTCGTCGTAGAAATTCTGGAGCTCTTCTGCAGTCGGCTCGGTCTCCTGGGCCGCAGCTTCGAATTCGCTGGCGCGCCAAATCACGTATTCGAGCTGGAACTCTTCGTAGCGCTCCTTGAATAGATCAAGTACTTCCACCTCGGTCGGCACTTGACTACTCGCCAGCATTTCTTCAAGCATGGGTACGCGCAGCACATCGCGCAGCAACATCTCGAATTGCAGCGCTGAAGTGAAGCCCATATTACGCACTAGTGTCTGGTAATCACCGCCCTGGCCAATCATGCCAATGATGAAGTTTTGGACGGTCGCATCTGAAACTACCAACCCGAGATCATCACCGAGACGACGTAATAGTGTGTAGACGAGCTCGTCTTCTTCACTCTCGCCGCGGAACTGCGGACCGAAGAAACGCTCTTCCCACTGCATCATCTGGGCAGCGCGAACCTGGTCTTCGTTGGTGAACTCGACCTTGCCACTGGGCAATTCAGCCGTCGCAATCAGCGCCGGTCCGCCACCGAACATCTTGTCAAAGGCCGTCATCATCGGGCCAGTGACACTGAAAATGATCAGACAGAAAATCGCCACTCCAATCAGAAAGAGGCGACGCCGCTGGGACATCGGCTGCGGGGTCAGATCCTCGTCTTCTGGGATCGTGGTCGTGCGGGAGGCTTGCTGGGACTTGCTCATCTTGGACGAACGGTCTCCGAAGAGGAACGGAAGAGTCTACCCGCGCGCCCGAAACTCGCCTACAGGCTTCGCCAGAAGACCCTCCTAGGTTGTCGTGCTTTTCGCGGCCTCAGCCGGCTCGGTAGACGAAACTACTTTGCCTGTCTCCGCAGCCTCCGTCGAAACCGGCTCAGCCGGCGGGGCTTCGGCCGGATTGGCAAGGCGCCCGGCCTCGGGCAGATCTTTGAGGTCCTGCAAACCGAAGCGGTCAAGAAACTCACGGGTGGTCCCGTAGAGGAAGGGACGCCCCGGCAGATCGGCACGCCCTAAAATTCGCACTAAGCGCAGATCCAACAGGTGACGCAGGTGTGGCCCAGACTTCACGCCACGCACGGCATCTATGTCCGCCTTTAGGATCGGCTGGCGGTAGGCCACCAGCGACAACACCTCGAGAGCAGCAGGGCCCATGCGCTCTTTGTGGACTTGCTTGCGCACCGTCGCCAATTCCTCGGCGACATCTTCCGAGGTCAGTAAGCGCCAAGCGCGCCCCACCTTACGGACCATCAATGGCAATTCACGCTGATCGATCCAGGCCTGCAGTGCATCCAGGTGATCACGAGGACTGGCCGCCTCCTGGCTAACCTCGGCCCCTTCGTCATCCGGAGTAACCGGATACAGCACTTCACGCACACGATCCTGGGTAACCGGTTCGGGTGAAGAAAACATTAGCGCGAACAACAGGCGCAACTTCTCTTCCGGAACGGCAACCGAGTTATCGGACTCAGGCATGGCTTCAGCGTAGACTTGGTCGGACAAAGGAATGGGCAGGGGGCTCGAAGACTGGAAGACCCTCTCGAGCATTGTAGCGATCGGCCATAGCTGAAAACCATGCGCGCTCCTCAAGGGGCCCAACTGGGTTCTCACGTAGCTCTTTCAACAGTACGGCGCGCGGAGGTGACGTGGCAACCGCCTCGCGCAACTCAAGTACTTCGAAAACCCTCCAGACCCGATCACCGCGGAGTTGTACTGGGCCCCAAACCTGCCCAACTTCGGGCTTGGTAGTCACAGCGGCAGCTGGCTCGAAAATGGACAACTCAGCTGGCAGCCAAGGCAGCACCCCATCACCTTGCGGTCCAGGATCGAGCGAAGACTCAACCAGCGCCCGCGAAGAAGCTCCGTGGCGAATGCGACGCACCCAGTCCTCAGCCAAACTCTCTTCGAGTGTACTCAGTCCTCGCAATCGAACTTGACCCTGCTGCAGGGTCCAAGTTCGCGCGCACAATTGGAAACGTTGATTTTCTTCCAAGCGACGACGGAGCGCGGCCTCGACCGACTGCCAAGCCTGCCCGTAACGCTGCTCAGACCAGGATTCGAGATCCCCACCGGGTGCCGCTTGGCGCAGGCCGGCCACGCTAGCCTGCAGCGCCAGATCCACCTCTTGCGCAAGAGACTCAATACCAAGCCTTTCCGATTCAAGCCGTGCAAACTCGGAACGCAAAAGCGCATGCGCTAAAGCGCGCGCTTCCTCCGGGAATAGAAAGCCCGCTTCGGCCGCAAATGCAACAGCATCAAGATCGCGCTCACCGACGCGCACACCGGATAACACGCTTCCCACACCAAGCGATCCGCCCGACGTAGCCACGGGCACACTGCCGCCCTCAGACGAGGGAGTCGGTCCTGCGCAAGCGGCGAGCAGGATCGCGGCGAGCGCCAAGCAGAATTGGATCAACGGAAGAAGATGCTGCGGCGAATTGTGACGCCGTGACAGGTTGGACACTTTTTGCGCTGCGGCTGCGCGTTGCCACCAATCTCAATGATCTCGACTGAGCCATCACCACTACAGGTCGAACACTCGTCAAACATCACACGCACGAGTTCAAAGTCGCCCGAAAACTCTGCGTAGTACGCCAGTAGCCACTGAAAACGCGAAGACGCCGACGCATTGGACCACCAATCCTCTGGTGTCTGCTCAGTGTCCGTGCCTGCGGCACGACGGGAACGCTCCAGGTTCTCTAGATATCGCTTGTAGCGATCCTGCAACTCCTTCTCAGCCGCACTACGACCATCTTCCTCCTCACTCTCTTCTTCCTTGAGGCCTGCGCGCGCCTGCGCTTCGCCGAGAATCCAGGTTCCGTTGCCAAAGCCTGCCTGGTGACGCTTGGGCTTGCCCTCGAGGCGCGCCGCCCACAAACCGCCGACCTCCGAAGGCCCGAGGTCTTCCTTCATCGAAGCGAGCTCTTCTGTCATCTGCTCACGCATCAAGTCAGGCAGCTCACCTGTCACAAACTGTTGCAACTGTTCGACATTCGCCTTGCGGTCAAGCGCCTTTTTCTTCAGCAGTGCCGCAGAACGCTTGTACCAGTTGCGCTCGAGGTAGCGCACCATCGCGGCCTCGCGCTGCCCCTCGAATTTCTCAACCACCTTGATGTAGTCCTCGTAAACCGGCGAATCACCGTGCTCGGTGGCAAACTCTTCGAGCAGCACTTCGGCCTCGGTAAAACGCTCGCGATACATGAGAGTGCGAATGCTGCGCAACTTCTCAGTTTCAACGCGATGTTCGATCGCTGTTTCAATGCGCGGAATCGCACCTTGGATGCGGCTCAGCAGCGCGTTGTCATCCACGGCAATGGTCTCAGCCATTTGCAACTGCGCCAGCGCCTGCTCGTAGGCGGCCACAGCTTCGAGCTCACGAGCAAAGTCGAAGAGCGCCATCGGATCAGTTTCATCGAGCTGAGGAAGCCGCTCGCTAAAGAACTGCTCTGGAGTTAACACCTGATCAGCATCGACCACAACCTTCTCAGGCGGAGCAGCCAGTCGCACAGTCGGCACTACCGTAGTGAGCCCACGCGATCGAATCTCAATCTCATCGTTGTCGCGGCGCAGGATGCGACCAGTAATCTGCTGACCATTGACTAGTAGCAACCGGTCCGCAGATACAGTCGGTGTCTCAAAGCTCGTGCGGTATCCGAAGCCCGTCTTGAGACGCTCGGCTTCGCCCGGAAAGAGGTCGGCCCAACTCAGGCGGTAAGTACCACCATTGCGCGCAGATTGCACCACCAAACCGTCCAGATCGTGCTCGAGAATTTCACCGACCAAAAGGCGGCCATCAATGATGCGCACGACTTCGTAATCGACATCGGGTTGCTGCGGCGCGGCCGACAGCAATAGAGAAGCAGCAAGCAAGAGGTTCAGCATGGTCAAAGTTGGCTCTCAGCGAGACGGCGGGTCGCCGAAACACGGCGTGGCAGCAAAAAAGAAACACTAGCCTCAATCCGCTCTGGATCGCGGCGGTAGAAGTGCAGCTCGGCGCGCGGGAGGCTGGGGTTACCCCCCGCATCCTCCACATACAAAGCGTACTGGAAACCAGGAACACCGGGTACAGGCTCGTCGAAATAGCGACGCAGCTCCGTCGGCTGCCCCTGAGCGTCCAGCAGCCAAGCCTCTTCGCGGATTTGCATGATCAGAGGCTCAATCGCGGGCGCGAGCTCGGAATGCGTGCGCGCGGCACCCTCCATGCCACCCCCGACCTGGAACATCCCAAGCAACGCAGAGATGCCAAACAGAAAGAGGCCCATCGCGAGCAATACCTCAACGATAGAAAAGCCGGACTGACGATTTTCTCGCATCAAAGTCGCACCCTCCTACCCCCCGCCGCCAAGAGGGCAAGTGCATCATAACTCTCGGGCGCATAGACCACTGAATCACGCGAATGTTCGCTGATCATGGTGTTTCGCGCGCCGTGTTCAACCACACTCAGCCGTGGAAAGTTACCATTCACCCGGATCCACTCTTGGCCGATTAGCACATGACCGGGCGCGCGCAACGGAGGATTGCCACGAATGGTGATAATCGATCCGGAGGGCTGCAACGCGTCGTCTAGCGTTAACGGACGGCGTACAGCATCAGGTCCGATACGCTCAAGATGCAAGGACAGCGCGGTCGGAAAGTCGAGCGGTGATTCAGCTGGCACGCGATGCTCGCTGCTCAACTCACCATTGGGCATCACAAGCTCGAAGTCTGCCCACAACACCCCATCTAGCATCGGTGTACCACCACCAGCCTGCAAGACGCCAGCAAAACCACGGCCGCTGTCAAAGATCGAATCTCCGTTCTCAACACGGGTGTAACGCATCAGGCGAGTAGAGCGCGAGTCACTTCCCGGATCCGTCGGCACGAGAAGCCACGCCACTTCCACCGCATTGCGACCGCCAGGATCGTCAGCTGGGAGCGACCCACCATGCGCAAGAAAGCGCAGACGCGGTAGGCGCCACGGCGGCTGATCGCCCTCGGAACCGCGCGCCTCATAATCGTCCAAAATCATCCAGCCACGCGGCCCGGTATGCAAAGCTCCCAGATCACCGCGCAGGCGCTCAACCGCTGCGGCGAAGGATAGATCGCCGCTACCGCGTCGCTCACCAGTCTGCCACAATCCGAGCACCGAATTGATGATGCTGAAGACGAAGAGCGACAGCATGCCGAATAAGGCTAGCGCAAGCATGACCTCAATCAGCGTCATTCCGCGACGATATATCACTCGTGGACCTCTTGATTGCGAACAACACGCGACTCCGCCATGTACTCGAGGCGCAGATGGCGTAAGCGCGGCGCAATGGTCCAACCATTGGCTAAAAACTCTGCCGGATCAAAGGCGCCAACCGTCCAATCGAACATCACACGCAACGCAAGCTTGTCGGCACGTAGATTAAGAGGCACCGCACTGCCATCTGGCATCTGCGAACGATCAATCATCACAAGGCCTGGCGTGGTTTCGGGGTCGTCCTCCCACTCGGCAAAATCACCCGCCTTGGCCAGGACCAGTACATCGTGCGAAGCATCAGGCTCTTCAGCCTCAAAGTAAACACCCTCCCAGAATGCGCCCGGCTGATCCATGCCAAACTGGAGCCAACTACTTTCATGGCTGTTCTGGCGTGGCGCGTAGAGATCCATCCAACGTGTCGGGAAGGAATAAACCATGGTCCCGGTACTGTGCGAACCTGGCGTAGTGCCGAATCGACCGCGGAACAACCCGTCCCCTCGCTGATAAGGATCGTCCGGATTATCCGCATCATTCGGGAAACGGTCCATCATCATCACATTGCCGCCCGGCAAGGTCGGCGCGTGCAACAACTCTTGATTAATCAGCAGCAGACTGTTTGGCCCAAAGCCACGTGAGTTATCGAGACTGAGTTGCGATTCGGTCGGAGAGATACCGTTCTGCAGAAAACCTACTGGGCGCATATCTGCCGCCCACGCTCGCGTGCCTGAAGTATGACCACCGACCTCGGTGCCTAGCAGTCCGCGTCCATCCGGCGCGATCTCGAGCTCGCCATCATCGGCGTTGACCCCGTTATAGGCAATGCACTCGCCGTCGATCCAGATTAGGCCAGCTTCTGGCAGCCCCTGCAGATAATCACCCCGCGAAGGCGCATACACTTCGCGCGCATCAATCACGGCAAGATTCGTATTCAGCACAATCACCGATTCTTCGTCGGCCTCCAGATCCTCGGCCAACACGAAAGCCGCACGAGACAGGTCGCCGCCAGCTCCCATGCCAACAGGCTCACCCACCACAATCTCGTCAACTTCGCCGCCAAATACACCACCCGCACCACTGAGTGACGAGCCTACTGAGAAACTGCGTAGCCCCTTCGGCCGCTCGCCACTCGGAAACTTGGTGAGACGAAGGGTCTCGCGCGAGTCGAATTCTTCGTCATTGGGATTGCCCTGATCCTCGGTAATCACAAAGGGAATACCCGGCGACTCGCTGAAGGCTACATAGGTGTGACCGCGTAAGACGCGATCTTCTTCACGAGGAAAGGGTGGAGTCGCCCACTGTACCGTAAACCATAGCGGCGGATCATCAGAGCTAGGATCCATGACTGCGACGCGATCCAGACGACCTACTTGCCCAGCTTCCGGAGTCGCGAATTCAGCGCGTCGTGTGCGAATAACCGGTACCAAATCCTCGCCACCTTCGTGCACATGATCGAATGTTCCGAGCACACCTCGGAACTGATAGCGGTTCATGATGTCAATAATGACTGCTGGACGATCTTCGGTCGGCTCACCAATGCGACGCGTGAACTGGTTATCTGGGACCGGATCCTGAATGAAATTGAGCATGCCACCGCCAAACCCAGATCCACCGCCACCACCGCCGTTCCCGCCACCTGATCCGGGTGGGTCGTTGGGCAACTCACCATCTGGCTCGTATTCATCATTGAACAATGGTTGCGAAACGGCGCGGATCATGTCGCCAGTCTCGTCGCGCAGGAAGTAGCCATCCAGAATCGAGTCGTAGCGAACCCACTCAGTCAGGCTGGCATCTGCCGAGTTCGTGATCTGCATAAACTCGGAATGGTCTTCATTCGGAACTAGATAACGCAAATCGGTCACCGAATCCCCAGCAACCGAGATCGGCATGATGAAAACACGCAGGGTTTCATCATCCTGGAAAAGAGTTCCATCATCCCAGGACAACCACTCTTCCCACTCGGTCACAAAACTCACACCCGTACCGATGCGACCATCGTCGTCGTACAGGCTCTGACTGCGCGGCGTGGCCACTTGCCGCTCGGCAATGGTAATCGTTTCACCATCACGGCTCGAATAACGAATAATCTCAAAGCCACCCAGGTTGTGATTGTTTACATCCTGCGCATTGAATCCGCGCTGCATCATCAACGCGTAGCCCCCATTCTCCTGGAAAGCCTCGGCGTAATAGGGGTCACCTTCTTCGATCGGCGCCAGATTGATCGGGCCGGTATAGCTGCCAGTGATGCCGTACCCCACGCGATAGCTCTCACGAATGATCGGATAGAAGATCGAAATTTCTTCTTCTCCTTCAATCACCTGTGCTACCGACCAAGGGCCAACAGCGCCATTCATGGTCGCGCCTCCCGGTGGAATATCGCTAGTCAGCGAAGCTGTATATCCATAGAGCTCAACGCCCGCACCTTCCGGGTGAGTAGTATCCAGCACGTTGACCGCACTGTCCGAAGGCTCGCGCGCAGCGGGCCGCCC
>JAKVCF010000099.1 GCA_022447335.1 Planctomycetota bacterium
ACGCCGCGCAGTGCGCGACGGCATCGACCTCGGCTTCGACCAACCCTTTCTAGCTTCACTGCTACCTGCTATTCAGGCAACGATGGGTGCGGCCTATCCACAGCTCCATGAGCAAGCGGATACCATTCAAGCCCTTTGCGCAGGCGAAGAGCAGCGCTTCCGAGAGGTCTATCGCCGCGGCGTCGAGAGACTGGAACAGCAACTCGACCAACTCGCCGAGGAGGGCTCTCAAGAATACCCCGGCGAGCTCGCCTTCGAACTGCACGACACTTTTGGATTCCCAGTCGACATCACCGAAGTCGTCGCCCGCGATCGCGGCTTCTCCTTCGATCAGAGCGGCTTTGAGTCGGCGATGGAATCGCAGCGCGACCGCGCTCGCGCAGGGACCGAAATTTCTAACGAGGTCTTCGCAGCCTCACCTGGCGCACTCATCCAACAAACAGGTGCACGGCCAACTGGCTTCTTAGGCTATGAGCACGATCAAGCGAAGTCGCAAGTCACCGCGCTGCTAGTCGACGGCCAGCCAGTTGACTCGGTCGCCGCTGGCCAGGAAGCCCTGATCGTCCTCGAAAACACTCCCTTCTACGCCGAAGGCGGCGGCCAAATTGGAGATAAAGGCAACCTTCTCGATGCAGAAGGCCGAGTCGTAGCAGAGGTTAGGAGCACACGTAACGAAGAAGACTTCGTTGTGCATGTCGCGCAGGCGACTGCGGCCATCCGTGTCGGCGATACAGTCATGGCCGCAGTAGATATCGAAGCGCGCCGCGCAACCGAGCGGCATCACACAGCCACGCACCTGCTACACGCAGCGCTCAAAGAAACCTTAGGCGGCCATGTCAATCAAGCTGGCTCGGCTGTCAGCCCCGAACGTCTACGCTTCGACTACACGCATCCGGAAGCTCCAAGCCCCGAACAGCTTCGTGCACTCGAAGACATCGTGCAGGCGCAGATTCTGCTCGCTACCCCGGTGGAGGCGACGCATTCCAGTCTCAGTGAAGCTAAAGAGCGTGGTGTAACCGCTCTGTTTGGCGAAAAGTACGGCGACGAGGTGCGCGTCATCGAAGTGCCTGGATTTTCAACCGAACTCTGCGGCGGCACGCACGTAACCAACGTCGGCTGCATTGGTGGCTTCCGCATCCTGAGCGATCGGGCTCTAGCCGCCGGCGTGCGTCGCATTGAAGCGATTGCCGGCGAAGTCGCAGCCGAGCTCATGCTCCAGGAACGCGGCCTACTCGCCGAACTCGAAGCCGAGCTGAAAACTCCGCCCAACCGTCTACTGGAGCGCATTCAGGCACTGAAGGCACAGCTCAAGGAAGCCAAGCAAGCCAAAGTGGTTGCCGCTCCTGACGCCAGCTCGATCCAAGCCGAACTGAGCGGAGATGCGGCACTTGGCTATCACCATCTACCCGATCTCGATGCCGAGGCGCTACGCACGCTAGCTGATGACCTGCGCGCCCGAGGTGATCTGCCCGCGGTCTTAGTACTTGTAGGCGGCGATGCCGAGAAGGTGCCCTTTGTAATCCTCTGTCAGGCAGATGCCAACCATCACGCCGGCAAGTTGGCCAAGGCCTTTGGCAAACACGTGCGCGGGGGAGGAGGCGGTCGCCCTGATTTTGCGCAAGGTCAGGGCTCACAAGGAGATGCCCTCGACGAGGCCTTTGCCGCCTTCCGTAACGAACTCGGAACGGCCTCGGCATAGTCCTCCTTGCCTCGCCCTTGACCGGAATCGCAAAACTGCGACAATACCCGACCGTTTCCGCGCCCCCGACTCCCGGGGAAGGAAATGACTGCGACCCCGGGCTCAGCCGGGTCGTCGCCTCTCGGAGAACCAACTATGGCCGTACCGAAGCGAAAGTCCTCGAAATCGCGCGCCCGCAAGGGCCGCGCGGGTGCACGCAAAGCCTCCCCGGCAAACCTGCGCAACTGTAGCCGTTGCGGCAGCCCAGGCCTCGCACACACCGTATGCGAAAACTGCGGCTTCTATGGTGGCCGCGAGGTCATCGAAAAGGCCGAGTTCTAAGCCGGTCCTATCTATGAGGATCGCGGTCGATGTTCTCGGCGGCGACAATGCGCCGGACGAGATCCTAAAGGGCGTCGCAGACGCTCTCCTGAGCGGAGAGTTCGCGGCGAAGGAGTTGCTATTGGTCGGCCCGCAGGCCGTGATACAGCGGCAGCTGGAAGCGACTGGTGTCTCCGAGCTGCCACCAATTTTGCACACCGAGCAGGTCATCGAAGGGCATGAAAAGCCGGTCGAAGGCCTACGCAGCAACCCAGAAGCATCCATCGTGCTCTGCGTCGGCGCGGTACGCGAAGGCAAGGCCGATGGCTTAATCGCTTTCGGTAACACCGGCGCCACGGTAGCCGCAGCCACAATGGGCCTCGGCATGCTGCCTGGCATTCGGCGCCCGGGCATCGCCATTGTCCTGCACGGTCGCCAGGGCCCATTCACAGTACTCGACGCTGGCGCCAACCCTTCGCCCAAGCCTAACCACCTCTTCCAGTACGGCCTGATGGGCGCCTCCTTCGCCCAGGACGTCCTCGGCATCGCAGAGCCGCGCGTTGCGCTCCTAAACATCGGCGGCGAAGCGGGCAAGGGCAGCCCAGTGCTCAAAGAAGCTTATGCCATGCTCGAACAGGCCCCATTGAGCTTCACTGGAAATATCGAGGGGAATCACCTCTTCTTTGGCGAGGCCGACGTCATCGTTGCCGATGGCTTCGCAGGCAATATGGTGCTGAAAGTTGTTGAGGGGTTCGCCGAATACCTCACAGGACGCGCCATGGAAGTTTCCCAGGATGCAGGTCAGGGCCTGCGCGACACCATCCGCCAGCTCTTCGGTGCAGCGGACTATGCCGAGGTGGGTGGAGCAAGCTTGCTCGGTGTCAATGGCACCGTACTGATCGGGCACGGTCGCTCTCAAGCATCGGCTGTACTACCTGCGTTACGCGCCGTGCGCAAAGACGTCGAGAAGGGCGTTAATCGCCATATCACCGAACGGATCGCAGCGTCGCAAAGCGACAATGCGTCCACATCCGCATGATGCAGAACATCCCCGTCGGAATCGCCGGCCTCGGCCATGCCGTCCCGGACCGCGTGCTCAATAACGACTGGTTCGCCCAGTTCATCGACACCAGTGACGAATGGATTCGGCAGCGAACCGGAATCATTGAACGTCGCTGGCTTGATGAAGATGAGACCACTTCAGATCTCTTTGCGCGGGCCGGAAAAATCGCAATTGAGCGGGCCGGACTGACGCCGGAAGACATTGACTTGATCGTAGTTGGCACCGTCTCCGGGGACTACCTCGCATGCCCGGCTTCGGCTTGCATCGTTCAGGACAAACTTGGCTGTGCCAATGCTTGGGCTTTCGATCTATCGGCCGCCTGCACTCGCTTCATATACAGCTTGGCTGTCGCGCGTCAGTTCATCATGACGGGCACGCATAAGAACGTGCTGGTGATCGGCGGCGAAGGCTTGTCACGCCTGCTCGACATGAATGACCGGAACTCGGTGGTTATCTTCGCCGATGGCGCCGGCGCCGCGGTGCTGCAGCCACACGAGGCTTGCCAGCAAGGGCTGATCGAAGACATCACTCTCGGATCCGACGGCTCTGGCTACCATTTCATCATTCGTCCAAAGGGTGGAGCCAAGGAACCCATCACTCCCGAAATCCTCGCGGAAGGCACGCACCTGCTTCGCATGAAAGGTCGCGAGGTATATCGCTTTGCCGTCGATCGCATGAGCGAATTAATGGCATGGGCGGTGGAGGGGCAAGATGTCGACGAAGTGGGCTGGGTCTTCCCGCATCAAATGAACCGACGCATTCTCGAAACAGCCAGCAGCAAATTGAACATCCCGAACGAGAAGGTTTTCGTCAACATCCACAAGTACGGCAATACCTCTGCAGGCACTGTGCCAATCTGCCTCTCAGAAGCCTGGGAAGCTGGGCAGCTCGAGAAAAACAAATTGCAGATCTTAGTCGCTTTCGGCGCCGGCTTGACTTGGGGCTCCGCGCGTGTGCGCTGGTAAATCCTTTCGCGCAATCCGCACAACTACAGCCATGAAATTCGGACTCCTTCTGCCAGGCCAAGGTGCTCAGGTTGTCGGCATGGGCGCCGACTTCGCCAAGCGCAGCGATGCAGCGCGCGCCTTGTTCGCACAGGCCGACGAGGTGCTTGGGTTACCACTCTCGCAGTACTGCTTCGATGGCCCTATCGAACAACTGACGCGCACCGACATTGCGCAGCCAGCGATCTACACCAGCTCGCTGGCTGCGCTGGCCGCCTTTGAGGAAGCGCATGGCAAGATCGAAGTCGCCGCAGCCGCCGGCCTCTCGCTGGGCGAGTACACCGCGCTGGCTGCTGGGGGAGTAATCGACTTTGCCGACGGCCTGCGCCTGGTTCAGCTGCGTGGCGCAGCCATGCAAGAAGCCAGTGAAGCCAAGCCTTCCGGCATGACTTCAGTGATGGGCTTGGAGCGCGAACCGCTCGATGCGCTATGTGCAACCGTCGCAGCGGAAACCGGCGCGATCTGCCAAGTCGCGAACCTCAACTCGCCGGGCCAAATAGTGGTCTCGGGCGAGAATGCCGCGCTCGACGTCTTTGATGATCGCGCCAAGGAAGCAGGTGCGCGTCGCGCCGTCCGACTAACTGTTGCTGGGGCCTTTCACTCAGAAGTCATGCGCCCAGCAGCGGACAAGCTGCACGCCGCGCTCGAGGCGGTCCAGTTCCGCCCGGCGCAGTGCCCGGTGTGGCAAAACGCCACCGCGGCCGGAAGCACTGAGCCCGCCGAACTGAAAGCTAATCTAGCGGCGCAGCTGACTGCGCCAGTACGCTGGCAAGAGTCCTTCGCCGCCATGGCGGAGGCCGTCGGCGACACACCTTTCCTCGAGCCCGCGCCGGGTCGCGTCCTAGCTGGACTAGCGCGCAAGATCGTCCCTAGCGCCAAGGTGCTAAATCTGCACGAAGCCGCTGCACTCGATAGCTTGCTGTCGGAAACTGAAGCATGAGCCAAGACCTTCAAGATCAACGATTCCTTATAACCGGAGCCTCGCGTGGAATCGGCCTCGAAATCGCTGTCGACCTCGCGCATAGAGGCGCCAAGGTCGCCGGACTTGCCACCCGAACTGCCAACCTCGCAAAAACCAAAATCGAAGTTGAAGCCGCCGGAGGAAGCTTCCTTGCACTCGAAGGGGATATCTCACAACCCGAAACAGCACAAGCCGCAATCGATGCGGTCGTCAGCGAGTGGGGGGGGATCGAAGGACTAGTAGCCAACGCCGGCATCACCCGTGACAACCTGCTACTGCGCCTGACCGCCGACGACTTCGACCAGGTTATTCAGACCAACCTGTCAGGCGCCTTTCACCTGCTGAAAGCCGCAACTAAGCCGATGATGCGAGCCCGCACTGGACGCGTGGTCTTCATTGGCTCGGTGGTCGCCACCACTGGCAACCCGGGTCAAGCAAACTACTGCGCTGCCAAAGCGGGGCTGCACGGCCTTGCCCGCTCGGCCGCCCTCGAACTTGGCAGCCGCGGCATCACGGTCAATGTGGTCGCCCCAGGCTTCATCCAAACCGACATGACCGACGCACTTACCGACGAGCAGCGAGCGGCCATGGCGGACAAAATCGCGCTGGGCCGCCCCGGCACCCCTGGCGATATTGCGGGGGCAGTTTCCTTTCTTCTTGGCCCAGCTGGGGGTTACGTCACCGGCCAAGTTTTGCTCGTCGACGGAGGGCTATCGCTCGGCTGAGCGAATCCCTCTGAGGACAGGGCTTTTACTGGCCCCTCCGTGTCCCTAGAATCCACGCCCGGGCGCGGGGAACCCTCCCAGTCGCGCCCAACCCATCTCCCTGCAAAAGTCATGTCGGACATTCAAGAGAAGGTCTACGAGATCGTGTGTGAGCACATGGGTGCTTCCCGCGACAAGCTTGCACCCGAAACCAGCTTCATTAACGACCTCGGGGCAGATAGCCTCGACACTGTCGAGCTTGTGATGGAATTCGAAAGCGCTTTCGACATTACGATCCCGGACGAAGACGCTGAGAAGATCCAAACGGTCGGCAGCGCCATCGAGTACATCGAGTCCAAGCTCGTAGGCTAGGCAAGGTCCCTTTGAGCTCCGATCCGCAACGCAGGGTCGTGATCACCGGCCTGGGAAGTTTGAACTCCCTGGGCCTGGGTGCCACTTCTACATTCGACAAGATTCTTGCCGGAGAGAGTGGCGTTCGCGCGATTGAGCGCTGGGACACGACTGACTACGCGACCAAGATTGCTGCAGAAGTGCGTGGCACGGTCTATGTGGCCGAAGATCACTACTCAAAGCGCGATCTGCGTCGACTAGATCCGTTCACACAAATCGGACTTATTGCGGCCCGCGAAGCGTGGACCGATTCGGGCCTCGGCGGCATCGATTTTGACCGAGACCGCGCCGGCTCGATCTTAGGCACCGGGATTGGTGGGATTCAGACGATCCTCGACCAACAGGTTGTGCTCGACAACTCGGGGCCGCGCCGTGTCACCCCATACTTCATCCCAAACACGATGGCCAATGCCCTCGCGGCCAGTGTCGCGATTGAGTTCGGCTTGCAAGGCGCATGCTATTTAACGGCGTCAGCCTGTGCGTCTAGTGGTCACGCGATCGGCATGGCGCTACGCGAAATCCGTGACGGACGCGCCGACATCATGGTGACGGGTGGCGCAGAAACCACCACCAACCCTCTTTGCGTCGCCGGCTTCAACTCGCTGAAAGCCCTAAGCACTCGTAACGATAACCCCACCGCCGCATCGCGCCCTTTCGATCGCGATCGCGACGGTTTCGTAATGGGTGAGGGCGCTGGCGCGCTCGTGCTGGAATCGCTCGAGCACGCGCAAGCGCGTGGAGCGACAATCTACGCCGAGCTGGCTGGATTCGGCCAAAGCGACGACGCTGGGCACATTACAGCGCCGGACAGCACCGCGGTACAGCCGGCAAAATCAATGACCAACGCCATGGAAGACGCGGGACTGAGCGCCAGCGAGGTCGATTACGTCAATGCCCACGGAACCTCAACCCATCTAAACGATAAGATCGAAACGATGGCGATAAAGCTTGCGCTCGGCGATGAGCAAGCCTCAAAAGCTTGGGTCTCGTCAACCAAGTCTATGGTCGGTCACAATGTCGGCGCAGCCTCCGCTGTCGAAGCTGTAGTTTGCGCACTTTCGCTACACCGCGGCGTCGTACACCACACGCTGAACCTCGAGAATCCAGACTTGGAAAACGGCTGCGACCTCGATTACGTGCCGGGCGAGCCTCGCGAAAAGACGATTCGTGCAGTGCTGTCAAACTCACTCGGGTTTGGCGGTCACAACGTCACTCTTGCGTTCCGCCACTTCGTGTAGCGGTCATATCCCGGTCATCGCCTTGAAGTAGAATTCCGCAGATGCTCTCGAGTGATAGGCGACGACGAAGAATAGTCCACAGAATTAAACGATGAGCCTTCGTACCGCTCTTGAAGAGCGTGGCATGGACGGGATCCTGTCTGTCGCGCGTCAAGCCGGGCCGGCCGCAGAGACCTCCCTCAAGGCCGACCTTGCCCGAGTCGACTGGGCGATGCTGGATCGCCAGCGCCACGCACTCGAGGCCGGTGAGCCAAAGGCGGCTGGAGAGATTCATCCCCCCGAACTCAAGCCGGAGTCAACCTCCGAAGACCCCGCTAACCAAGCTGCAGAAGAAGCGGGCTGGGATGCACTGCGCGCTGGACGGGTCGCAATTGCGACAGTGGCAGGCGGCCAGGCTTCACGCCTGGGCTTCCAGGGCCCAAAGGGGGCCTACCCGTTGGGCAGCGTCGGCGGCGCCAGTCTCTTCCAAATGATGGCTGGGCAAATTACGCGCCTGCGTGCGATGACTGGAGCGGCTCTGCCGTGGATCATTCAGACCGGGCCGGGCAACCATGACGAAACCGTCGCCTATTTCCAGCGCCGCTCCTTTTACGGGCTAGGTAGCCACTCAGTGCACTTCGCCTGCCAAGGCACGCTACCTGCACTGACCCCAGAAGGACAGTTCCTGCTCAGCTCACCGGGCAAGTTGTTCCGAAACCCCGATGGGCACGGCGGCTTCTACCGAGCTTTACGCGAAGCCGGCATCCCTGATGCGCTCCGCGCAGCTGGAATTGACACTGTCTTTTATTGCCAAGTCGATAACCCGCTCGTCCGCATGGGTGATCCTGTTTTTCTAGGACACCACCTCCTGGAGCAGGCGCGTATGTCGGGCAAGGTCGTGGCCAAGGCCGACCCGCACGAGAAGGTCGGCTTAATCATCGCACGTGAAGACGGCCGCCTTGGCTGCATTGAATATTCCGACCTCGCTGACAAGCTTGCAGAAGCTCGGGAAAAGGACGGCCAACTTCGCTACCGCGCCGGCAATATCGCGCTGCACGCCTTCGGCCTTCGCTTTCTCGAAGAGATGGCTGAAGCTGCGTTGCCTCTGCACCTCGCCCGTAAGGAGGTGCTGGCGCTGAAAGGCAGTGGTCCCGAACCGGTCCAGCAAGCAGGCGTGAAGTTTGAGACCTTCGTATTCGACGCGCTGCCGCTTGCCGATCGCGCGATGGTCCAACTTTCCGCGCGCGACGAAGAATTCGCTCCTGTT